>CAMAHK010000035.1 GCA_945834475.1 uncultured Verrucomicrobiota bacterium | reverse complement strand
GTGACTTTGACCACGATTCTTCTCGCCGGGCTGGTCGACGGCTTCAACCCGTGCGTGTTTTCGATCGTCATCATCCTCGCCGGCATCCTTGCCGTCGGTGGACGTCGCCGCCGGGCGCGGTTCTGGGGCGGCTGCGCGTTCTGCCTCGGCTCGTTCCTGACCTACCTCGCGATGGGGCTCGGTCTCATGAAGGCCGTCTCGTTCATGGCGCAGCTTCGCGTCCTTCACGACCTGGTGATGAGTAGCGTAGGGTCAAGGCTATTGAGGTGTCTGTTGGTCTCCGCTACGGAGATAGGCGGCGGCGTTGCGGTAGAAGATGCCGTTGTGATGCCAGGCGTTGCGTCCGAGATAGAGGACCTCACGCGTGGTGATCATGCCGTAGAGATGCTCAATGGCATCCAAATTGCGCGCGCTCTCAAGTCGCGCGATCTGGCGGTCGTTGCGCTCGGACGCGTAGCGGATCTCGTAGAGTTCGCACGTGAGTTCTTCGTGATCGACGACAATCAGGTCGACGCCACCGGACGCCAGTTCCGGAACGACGACCTCGGTCGTTGGTGTTGTTCGACGGAGTCGCATCTCTTCGCGGATGACTTCACGAAGCTTGGCTTCGGTGAGCTCTCGGCGGATTTTCTCCCGTGCCATTTTGCGGGCGGCCGCGCCGAGATGGCGTGAGGTCGGCTCGTGCGCGGCGATCTCGGCGGCGAGTCCGCGCGAGGCAAGATAGGCGTCGAGGTCGTCGGTGCGGGACATCGCGCAGAAGTCGCGGAAGGAAATGCGGGTGGTGGAGATGAGGTTGAGGTTGGAGGTTGAGGTTGAGGGGGTGGTTGAGGGGGCTGTTGAGGTGAGGTAGAGGCGGGCGCCGCGCGAGGGGTAGAGGTCGTTGAGAACGGGGACTGTTCCCGCAAGCGCGGGCGAGCGGTCGATGCCGTCCAGAAAGAAATTGCGGATGCCGCAGTCAAAAAGGGTCTTGAGGTCGGCGAGAAGTTCGGGGGCTGTCAATGTGGCGGGAAGCGAGAGATAAGCGCTTTCTTTCAGTTTGTCGTCCGAAAACGTCAAAATGACGTGTTTGAGGAGTGTCGTCTTGCCTGTGCCGGGAGCTCCAAAGAGGAGACAAAGGGGGACAGGCCCCGTTCGAGCGGGGTCTGTCCTCAAAATGTCGGGGAGGAGTTCGCGCGGGGTGAGACGCTTGGCGTCGGCGGTCAGTTCCTTGAGTCGGAGGCCGATGATGACGCCGGAGGAGAAGAGGGGGAGAGGGGAGGTGGAGGTGGAGGTGGAGGTGGAGGTGGAGGTGGAGGTGAAGGTGGAGGTGGAGGGGGAGGGGGCTTGGGGACGCCGCGGCCGAGGACGGCTCGCGGTACGGAGTTGTTCTCGCAGGGGCATCACTTCGGCGGGCTTCAGATAGCGGCTTTTCGTCTTGCCGTCTTCGCGCCACTGGTGGTAGAAGCGCTCCTTGCCGCGGATGATGCGGCGAATAATTGTTCCTTTAAGCTCTGTCATGTTGTGATTATAACATAAAGCGCGAGAGCAACGCAATCGCAAAGTTGCGTTGCCTTTTGAGGTTAAAATTTAACACATCTTCAACTTTCCCCCTTGTCACCTCGGCAATATTCGTGATATACTACGCCTTCAGTTTGGAAAAGTAAGGAAATAAAACACAATGCCGACTATCAACCAGTTGATTCGCAAGGGACGTCAGCCCCTCGCCAAGCATTCCAAGTCGCCGGCGCTCAAGAGCTGCCCTCAGCGTCGCGGCGTCTGTCTCGTCGTCAAGACGATGACCCCTAAGAAGCCGAACTCGGCTCTTCGCAAGGTTGCCCGTGTGCGCCTGACGTCGGGCTACGAAGTGACGGCCTACATCCCCGGTGAAGGTCACAACCTTCAGGAACACTCCGTCGTCATGGTCCGCGGTGGCCGTGTGAAGGACCTTCCTGGTGTGCGTTACCACATCATCCGCGGTAAGCTCGACTCCCTCGGCGTGGCCGGTCGTAACCGCAGCCGCTCGAAGTACGGTATGAAGCGCCAGAAGAAAGAGGAGAAGTAAGCCATGAGCCGCAGAGGTAAGAAGATTGTCAAGCGCGTCGTTGTTGACCCGAAGTACAATTCGGAGCTCGTCGCGCACATGATCCGCGTCATCATGCAGGACGGCAAGAAGACCGTCGCTGAGAAGATTGTCTACGGCGCGATCGACGTTGTCGCCGCGAAGATGAAGGAGGATCCGTCCAAGTTCGTGAAGGACGAGAAGACGTTTGAGGATCCGCTCGAAGTCGTCTCCGTCTCGATCGACAACATGAAGCCGCAGGTCGAGGTGAAGACCCGCCGCGTCGGTGGTACGACCTACCCCGTCCCGGTGCCGATCGCCGCGAACCGTCAGCTCTCGCTCGCGCTCCGCTGGACGACGCAGTATGCGTCCGCGCGTCACGGCATGGGCATGCCCGCTGCCGTCGCCGCCGAGATCGTCGATGCGTTCCTCGGTCAGGGCAACGTCATCAAGAAGCGTGACGACGTCCACAAGATGGCCGCGGCGAACAAGGCGTTCGCGCATTACGCCTGGTAAAAGCCAAAGCCCGCTTTTCCAAATACGAAGCACCGTGGTTTTCGCCTCGGTGCTTTTGCTTTTGTGATATAATATGTATCTATGTTAGTGCTTAGTCTTATTTTGGCGGCGGAACTGGTGCTTCCGGTCGCTGAAGTCGTCGAGCGGCCCGACTTTCGGGTGAGCCGCTATCCGGCGAAGGTCGTGCCGATTGCCAAGGTTGAGGTCATGCCGCAGGTGTCGGGCGAGATCCTTGAAGTCGCGTTTCAGAACGGGCAGCGTGTGAAGGCGGGCGACGTTCTTTATCGTCTTGATCCGGTCAAGTATTCGGCGGCGGTGAAGAACGCCGAGGCGAAGGTGGCCGAATGCCGCTCGAACGTGAAGTACGCCGAGCTTTCCTACGAGCGTCACAAGAGCCTCATGGAGACGCGCGCCGTCTCGCTCGACGCCGTCGACAACGCGCTCTCGCAGCGGGACAGCGCCCGAGCGGCGCTGGCGGCGGCAGAGGCCGAGCTTGTTTCGGCGAAGGATGCGCTCAAGCATTGCACGATCGTCTCGCCGATCTCCGGCAAGATCGGTTCGACACAGAAGACCGAAGGCAATTACGTGACGGCGGGATCGCAACCTTTGGTGACGATCGTGCAGCTCGATCCGATCCGCGTCAAGTTCGCGGTCTCAAACCGCGAGATCCTCGATCTCATGACGGCCGAGGACGGGGCGCGGCGGTCGAAGGGCGACGTCTCGGTCGCGATCACGCTCGCGAACGGCAAGCCGCTGTCGTCGCCCGGCGAGGTTGAGTACCTCGACAACGAGTCGGACGAGACAACCGATACAATGATGATCTACGCGAAGTTTGCGAATCCGGTGCGGCAGCTTGTGCCGGGGGGCACGGTGTCGGTCTCGGTCTCGTCGAAGGCGGGCGTGAAGCGTCCCGCGATTCCGCCGACGGCCGTTCTGCAGGATACGCAGGGCCCGTACGTCTGGACGGTCGGGGCGGACGGCCGGGTTGCGCGCCGAACGGTGGCGCGCGGGGCTCTGGTTGACGACTGGCTGTTCATCGAGAAGGGGCTTGCGGTCGGCGAGAAGCTGGTGGCTGACGGCGCGCACAAGGTGCACCGCGGGGATGTCGTGAAGGCGGCGGAGTAGACGATTGGGGCTTGGAAGCGCCGCGGGCGAGGACGCACCGCGGTACGGGACGCTGGACATGAAGAACTTTTCTCAGATGTTTATTAACCATCCGCGGGCGGCGTGGGTGGTGGTGATCGTGCTGACGCTGTGCGGGCTCATCTCGCTTTCACGCATGGCGGTTGCGGAGTATCCGCAGATCACGCCCGTGACGATCACGGTCTCGTGTAGCTATACGGGCGCGGGCACGCAGGACCTGCAGGACTCGGTCGCGACGATCCTTGAGGACCAGATCAACGGCGTCGAGGACATCTGGTACTACAAGTCGAACTGCACGGCGAAGGGCGCGTACAACTGCTACTGCACGTTCCGTCCGGGAACCCCCTCGAACGTGGCGCTCATGAACGTGCAGAACGCGGTCAAGCGCGCCGAGCCGAAGCTGCCGACGGAGGTGACGCAGAATGGCATCACCGTCAAGAAGCGTCCCGAAGACCGCATGGTCATGTACTGCTTCATGACGGACGGACGCGAGATGGATCTGATGGATCTCTCGAATTTCGTCGAGAAGCAGGTGGCGGACGCGATTTCGCGTCTGGATGGCGTCGGCCAGGTCGATACGTCGGGCCGCACGTACGCGATGCGCATTTGGCTTGACCCGGTCAAGCTCGCAGGTCTCAACATCCCGATTTCCGAGATCAAGGCGGCGATCGAAAGCCAGAACGTCCAGGCGGCGGCCGGTACGGTCGGCGGCGAGTATGCGAACCGGTATCTCACGTTCAAGTTGAACGTCCAGGGACGCCTCAAAACGAAGGAGGAGTTCGAGGAAATCGTCGTTCGGACGAATCCCGAGACGGGTGCTCAGGTGCTTGTCCGCGACATTGCGCGTGTCGAGCTCGGGTGCAAGGGCTATACGATCCGGTCGCGCTTCAACGAGGCGCCGTGCGTCTATCTCGAGGTCTACAAGTCGCCGGACGCGAACTCGATCGCGACGGCGAAGCGCGTCAAGGCCGAGGTCGACAAGTGGCTCGGACGTTTGCCGGCGGGTGTGACGGGTGAGCTGGCGGACGACTCGACGGCGTTCACGGTTGTATTTCTCACGGAGACCTTCAAGACGCTTCTCATCGCCCTCGTACTCGTCATTCTCATTACTTATCTCTTCCTCCAGGATTGGCGGGCGACGTTTGTGCCGGCGATCGCGATTCCGATCGCGCTCCTCGGGGCCTTCGCGTTTCTCTATCCGTTCGGCTTCACGCTCAACGTGCTGACGATGTTCGGCCTCATCCTCGTCATCGGCTCGCTCGTCGATGACGCGATCGTCGTCGTCGAGAACTGCCAGGCGCTGATGATACGCGAGGGCCTCACGCCGAAGGAGGCCGCAATCAAGTCGATGAGTCAGATTACGGGTGCGATCTGCGCGACGACACTGGTGACGCTCGCCTGCTACGTGCCGCTTGCGTTCTACTCGGGCATGGTCGGCATGATGTACGTGCAGTTCGCGGTGACGATGTGCGTGGCGCTGTGTCTGTCGACGCTCGTGGCGCTCGTCCTCTCGCCGGTCCTTTGCGCGTATCTGCTCAAGCCGCCGCGTAGGAAGCCGTTCCCGCTCTTCGCGCCGTTCAACTGGACGCTTGAGAAGAGCCGCAACGGGTACGTCCGCACGGTCGGGGTCTTCGTCCGTCACGGCGTCCTCACGGTCCTCGTGTTCGCGGCGTTCGTGGCGGCGTTTTGGTGGGTGTCGGGGAAGGTGCCGACGGCGTTCCTGCCGAAGGAGGACCGTGGCTACATCATTCTTTACGGACGTCTCGCGGAGGGCCAGTCGATGGACCGTTCGATCGCGATCGTCGATGAGATCCACGAACGGTCCCTGAAGATCCCCGGCATCGCGTCCCTCTCGTCGCGTTGCGGATCGAATGGCATGTGGGGCTCGGGCGAAAACCTCTTCCAGGTCTTCTACCGCCTCGATCACTGGAGCCGGCGGCGGACGCCGGACTTGAGCATCGACGCGATCATGGAGAAACTGAAGGCCATGGTTGCCGACCTCTATCCGGCGGAGATCGTCTTCTCACAGCCCGCGGCGATCAAGGGTCTCGGCGGCTCGTCAGGCGTCGGGTTCAACTTCTGCTCGATCTCCGGTTGTACGCAGGAGGAGCTTTTCGAAGCGGTCGAGGATCTGATCGGCGGCCTTCGGACGAATCGGCTCGTGAAGTCCGCCGTTCACGGCTTCACCTGTTCGACGCCGCAGCTGGAACTCGAGCTTGACCGCCGCAAGGCCGAACTCCTCGGCCTCACGCCGAAGGTGATCTTCTCGACGCTCCAGAACAAGCTCGCCTCGTTCTACGTCAATGACTTCAACATCAAGGGCGGCGTCTACCAGGTGAAACTCCAGAACGAGCCGGACTACCGTGCCGGTATCGCGGATGTCCTTTCGATCTTCATTCCCACGCCGAACGGTGATGCTGTGCCGCTCTCCTCGATCGGCAAGCTCTCGTACGTCGGGGGATCCCGCGAGACGATGAGCTACAACAAGATGCTCGCGGCCTGGTGCGACGTGACGCCGGCGGAGGGTGTTTCGTCCGGTGAGATCATGAAGATGATCGAGTCGCTGAAGCTGCCGAAGGGATTTGCGGTCGAGTGGGGGCCTGTGCAGCTGCAGGAAAAGGAAAACGAGGGGCAACTCTTCTGGCTGATGGCGTTTGCGCTCGTTTTCGCGTATCTCTTCCTTGTCGCGCAGTACGAGAGTTGGACGATCCCGATTTCGGTGATGCTCTCGGTGCTCTTCGCCCTGTCGGGCGCCTTCGTCGGCCTTTGGCTGACGAAGACGGCACTGTCGGTCTACGCGCAGCTCGGCTGCGTGATGCTGATCGGCCTCTCGGCGAAGAACGCGATTTTGATGGTCGAGTTCGCGAAGCAGGAGCATGCGCGCGGACGCTCGATCGAGGAGTCGGCGATGAACGGCGCACGACTCCGCTATCGCGCGGTGCTGATGACGGCCTGGAGCTTCGTGATCGGCGTCATTCCGCTGGCGATCGCACGCGGCGCCGGTGCGGCCGCGATGAAGGCGATCGGCATCTGCACGATGAGCGGCATGCTGATGTCGACCCTCGTCGGCATCGTCTTCGTCCCCTCCCTTTATGCGATCTCCCAGCGCCTGCGCGAGAAGTTCTCGTCATGACTAAGATTCTTTTTTTCACGGATCTTCATTCGAACGCCCATGCCCGCATATTCGCCGGCGTCTGCGAGCGGGCGCGGGCGTTTGGTTGGCGCGTGATTGAGATCGAGTATGCCCGCACGGATCGTCCCGCCGAGGATTTTATCGCCCACTGGCAACCGTTGGGCGTCATTGTCGAATGCAGCTATCTCGGCGAATCGCTGAACACGAAAGCCTACTCGGCCGTGCCTGCGGTCTATATCGATCCGGCGCATGTGCCGCCGCACGCGCCGATCTGGTCGCTGACCCTCGATTCCGCGGCTGTCGCGCAGCTGGCGTTTGACGAGCTGACGCGTCTTCGTCCCGCGGCCTATGCCTACGTCGGTTGGTCCGGGTGGGAGGGTTTGCACGATGCTGTCTGGTCAAAGGACCGTGGCGAGGCCTTTCGGCGCCTGGCGGCCGAAGAAGGCAAACGCTTGCATCTCTTTCCCGGCAAATGGTCCCGGACGGACATCCTGGACGCCCAGCGCCAGATGGCGGACTGGCTCAAGCGTTTGCCAAAGCCGTGCGGCATCTTTGCGGCAAACGACATGACGGCCGAAATCGTCCTCGACGCCGCAGAGTTCGCCGGGCTTTCCGTCCCGACGGACATCTCGGTCATCGGCGTTGACAATGATCTTTTGCGGGCGGAGAACACGACGCCGTCCCTGACGTCGATTGAGCCGGACTCCGCCGCGGCGGGGCGACTGGCCGCCGAGTTGCTGGCCGAACGTCTGGCCGGGTCACCCGACCAGCTGCGCCAGGTTTCCTACGAACCGGTCCGAATCGTTCGTCGCGGCTCGACACAAGCCCTCGGCAATGCCGATGCCCTGATTCGCGACATGGTCGAGCGTATCCGGCGCGAGGCGTGCTTCGGGCTTTCGCCTGCGGATCTCCTGAAGGGCGCCACGGCCTCGCGCCGGCTCATCGAGCAGAAGTTTCGCTCGGCGACGGGACGTTCGCTCGGCGAGGAAATCGCCGAGGTCCGATTCGCCCGCGTCTTTGAGCTTCTGGTCGATCCGCACTGTCCGATCGGCGACATTGCCGCGGAAAGCGGCTGGGAGTCGGACTCGTACCTGAAGCGTGCCTTCAAGAGGCGTACGGGACAGACCCTCCGCGCTTGGCGTCAGACCCATGCGTGACTGCGCAATAGGTCACATTTTCCTGCGCAAGAGAATCTTGCCTCTGTCGGCGGATATTGTTAAAATACAGACATGAAAATGCAATTTCTCTCTTTCGCACTCGCCTGTGCCGTTTGCGGTATGGGTTTCTTTGCTTATTCGGCCACTCAAAAGACGGTTAAGCAGCCGAAGACCGCAACCGTTACGCGCAAGACATCGATCGCGAAGAAGGCGTCCGTTGCAAAGAAGACGTCCGCCGCGAAGAAGCCGGCCGTCGAGGTTGACGCAGGCCCGAAGTACGTGCCGGTGAAGTGGTGCTCTCTCGGCACGTCCATCACCTGGTACAACAGCCATGCCGGGGCGACGTTCCAGAAGGGCTATCAGACGCGCACGATGGAGCAGTACAAGTTCGCCGACTTCGTCAACAAGGGTATCAGCGGCGGTTGCGTGAGCTCGGCGATCGGGCAGGTCGAGCCGGCCGACTTCTATACGGTTGAACATGGCATCAACGACTGGGGAAACCGCGTAAACCCCGGCACGATCGATGATTATGTCAACGATACGGGTAACGGCACGTTCGCGGCGAGCTACCGCAAGGTCATCAATGCGATCCGCGCGGCGAATCCGCAGGCGAAGATCGTCATCTGCACCCCGCGCAAGGGCTATGGATTCGGCACGTACCTGCCCGACCACTGCGACAAGCAGCAGCCGAACGGGTATTACCTGAAGGACTACGTCGACGTCGTGCGGGCGATCGCGAAGAAGGAGAAGTTTCCGCTCGCCGACTTTTACACGACGTGCGGCGAACAGGAGGAACTCGCCGGTCTTTCGATCGACATCGCGCTTCATCCGAACGACGCAGGCTACCAGCGCATGGCCGACGAGCTCGTCAAGGCGATTGCGAAGGTTTATCCGAAGGCCGTGCCGATTTCGCAGTTCAAGCCGACGTTTACGGACGACGGCAAGCCGAAGATGGTGAAGGTCGAGAAATTCCTTTCGTCCACCGAACAGGTCGTCCTCAAGGGGACGAATCTCGCGAAGGTGAAGGTCGCCTCGGCGAAGATCGGCGGCAGCTGGGTGCCGGGCGGCCCGTTCGAGGGCAAGCCCTATTTTGCGAAGTACGATCCGTCGACGAAGACCTACACCTGCCAGATTCAGAACTGCTCGCCGCAAGATAATTGTATGCGCATCATCGCGCTCGAGCTGAAGCAGGAGTTCACCGGCGACATCGTCGCGCGCGTCCTCTGGAATCGCTACAAGTTCAACTGCAACGAATACGGCGTCGACTACTCGGTTGACGGAAGCTTCAGCGGCGCTTGCGCCTCGGCCGCAAACTACGAGAGCCAGGGCTACGTCATCGGCGAAATCGACTTCGACATCAACAAGTGACGACGAGGAGAAACATGAAAAATCCAATCAAACGAATCGCAACGCTGGCCCTGTCGGCCTTGGCGTTCGGCACGCTCTCGGCTGAAAGTCTTCGGACGGTTTCTTCCGTAGAAGGCGGGTATTACACGCTCACGGAGACGAAGACGTTCAAGAACGTGTCGATTCCTTATGTGAAGACGGCAAGTGTGACGATGATGTCATCTTACGGCTCCTATGATACATATACGAAGGTTCTTTCAGACAAGCAACCGGTTGGATCGACCGCCGATGGTCTGCATTATTGGGAGCAGTCTTCGTCAGAGATCACCTGTCAGGCGCAGTGGCGAAATTCCTATCCGTTCGGTTTTCAATTGAAATTTCAACAATCGGGCGCAGATGTCATTGCGACACTTGTAAACCATCATTACTATTTCAGCAACACGATTGGCAAGGACCTTCGTAATGAACCGCAGGGCGGTACATTGTGGAGGGAGGAGATTCCCAATTCTGACAAGTCGACCTCTCCGCTCGCATTGGTGAATATCGAACTCGTCGTTTCAGATGAGCCCCAGATTGAGATGGATGCACAGTGGGATGGTGCTGGTTCGGGTGTGAAGGCGGGTGATACGCTCGTTTGGAATGGCGGTGCGGAAGGCACGTGGGATGGGACGACCGAGAACTGGCTCACAAGGGACGGCACGGCGATCCGTTGGGTGAAGGGTTGTACGCCCAAGTTCACTGCGCCGGCGGTGGTGACGCTCGACGGCTACAAGAATGTCGCAGGTCTCGTTTCGGCGTCGGGAACGGTGGTCCTGCGCGGCGATGAATTGCGCTTCGCCGACGCGGCGCAAGTCGTTTATACGGGCGATACGACCGTGCGTTTCGAGAATGACGTGAAGGGTGAGAATGGGCTCACGACTCAGTTGCAGCTTGGTGACCAGGAGTATACGCTCGCCGGCAATCTGACGACCGAGCCGCAGAAGGTCGCGAGCGGTGTGTCGATCGATACGGTCTCGGCGCTTAAGATGACAATCTACAACCGTTTCGGCGCGAATGCGCCCAATGCGCGGACGATTTCAAACGTCATTGAGGAAGGCGATTCGGGTGACGGCATCTATAACTGGCAGTGTGACGCAGAAGAGAAGAAGCTCACAGCGCATTTCTGGTGGCTTAATTCATATAAGATGTCGGCTTGGTTGGAAATAACGGAGGTTGATGGCGACCTTTATGCACGGATTGAGAAGACGTGCTATCACTATAGTGGAGATTGGGGCGATCTTAAGGCTGGCGATTGGGGTAATGTGTTTCGAGAGACCGATGCTGAGGTCGATGCCGAAAAGATAACTTCGTCCTCCTGCAAGAACCTTGTCATTACGGCTGGTGCGATCCCGACGACCTACGGGCTCCAGATTGCCGATGATTACAGCGTGAAGGGCGTGACTAAGGTCGAGAACGGGTTCTTCGACGTCGTCGACGAAGGCACCATGGGGCAGGGTCTTTTCTCGGGCGAACTGCAGGTTGCCGATCGTTTCCGCGTTTCCAGCACGGCGGCGAACAATTTCGGCGGTAAGATCACAACATTCGGCGTGGGTTCGGTCGAGACGTTGTCGGGCAGCGCCGTCACGTTCTCGTCCAACATCGGTTCGGACTGGCGACTCTTTGTCTCGGGTGACACGTATGCGACAGGTTACAGCACTTTGCCGACCAACTCTGGTGCGATCGAAGTGCTGGAAGGCGGTTGCCTGCGGATCGGTGAGATGAATGGGGAGTGGGGTCCGAACGGCGGAGGTACGCCGATTGTCGTTTCGTCCGGTGCGGTTCTCAGCTGCGAGAAGAATAACTCGATTGGCGTCTGGAAGCACATCCACGTCAACGGTGGCGAGCTTCAGGTGAAGAAGGGGACGTCCCAGCAGATTTATCAATTCCATTTGAGCGACGGCGGACGCTTTACCGGCGGCACGGCGGTGGCTGGATACAATACGAATTATGGTCGGTGGAGCTTCATTGAGGTGTCGGGGACAAAAGCGAGTACATTTGCCGCGGAGAATCTGGTCATTGACTGTAAGAATAACAAGGATGCGACCGTTGCCGATCCGAGTGGCCTCAAATTGATCGTTGAGGATGTGACTGATGATGCGGCTTCGGATTTGATCGTCACGTCGACGATCACCGAACGTGACGCGGTGTCGGTTAAGGAGCGCGAAGGCACGGGGCTCTGGAAGCAGGGCGCTGGTACGGTCGAGTTCACGTCGGGTGCGCTCGCGTGTCCGTCGGGTGTTTTCAGACTTGAGGAGGGTACGGTCCGTTTTGCCGCGACGGCGGGCGGCACGCTTGGCGCGCTCGTGCTGGCAGGTGATGCCACAATTGATGTTGTTTCGGGTGCGCAGGTCTCGTTTGACGATGCCTCGGAGCTGGCCTGGACGCCCGAGAAGAAACTGACGATTACTGGTGCGCTCGGCAAGCGGTCGATTCGCGTCGGCACGTCGGCTGAGGCGCTCACGTCCGCGCAGCTCGCACAGATTGTCTATCGCACGGCGGCGGGCAAGGAGTGTCCCGTGTCCATCGACGCGAACGGCTATCTCTCGGGGCCGAAGCTTGGCTTTACGCTCCTTGTGCGTTAAACATTTCGCGATTTTGATTCGGTAACAGGTTCGGATTATGCAGAAGCGGTTTGGGCTTTCGTTTTTCGGTGGATTGTTGACTTCGGCGGCGTTGGCCGCAGCGACGGTTGAAAAGCCCGTGCTCAGCGGCGGCGAACGCTTGGTTGTTCCGGGCACATGGTGTTCGCTCGGCACCTCCATCAGTTGGTACAATGACAACGTCTCGGCCTCCGGCGGGCGGTTTACGAAGGGGTACCAGACGCGCGTCCTTGAGCAGGTTTGCTTTGACGCGCTCGTCAATCGCGGTGTCAACGGCGGATGCGTGAGCTCGGCGATCGGTCAGGCCGTGAAGGCCGACTTCTATACGATCGAGCACGGCGTCAACGACTGGGGCAACCGCGTCTCGCCTGAGACGTTCGAGGCAAACTACCGCAAGGTCCTCGCCGACATCCGACAGGCGAATCCGCAGGCGAAGATCGTGCTCTGCACGCCGCGCAAGGGCTATGGCTTCGGCACGTATCTGCCCGACCATTGCGACAAGCAGCAGCCGAACGGATATTTCCTCAAGGACTACGTCGCGGTCGTCCGCAAGCTGGCCGACGAGGAGAAGCTGCCCGTCGCCGACTTCTATGCGACGTGCGGCGAGCAGGGGGAACTCGCGGACCTGTCGATCGATGTCGCCCTGCATCCGAATGACGCGGGGTATCAGCGGATGGCCAATGAGCTCGTGAAGGCGATTGCGAAGGTCTATCCCGACGCGCGGCGCGTGAAGGACGTGAAGCCGGCCTTCACGGATGACGGGACGCCGCGAATCGTCCGCTTCGGCGACAAGTTCCTCGGCGCGCAGCCGACGCTTGTCCTCAAGGGTGTCCCCCTCGATTGCGTGTCCGTCGAGGGCGCCGACATGGGCGGCACCTGGGTGCCGGGAGGACCGTTCCCGTGTCGCGCCGAATGCGTGGCGCACGACCGCGAACGGGGAACGCTCACCTGCCAGCTGCAGTGCCGTTCGCCGAAGGACAACGTCATGCGCATCATCCTGCTTGAGCTTGAGCAGACCTTCCGCGGCGATGTGACGGCGCGACTTTTGCGGGCGCATTACCGGTATGGCGGCGGCGAGTACGGTGTCGATTACGATCAGGAGTCGAACCGGAGCGGCTCGTGCGGCCTGGCGCGCAACTACGGCGATCAGGGATATGTGATCGGCCGTCTCATTCTCGGCCTCAACGGGGCAAAGGCGCAGCCGGAGGTCGAGCTTCCGCTGGAGCCGGATCTGAAGGGCGCATGGAAGGCGGCGGCGGTCGAGACGGTGCCGTTCGCGCCAGAGAGTCCGGTCGTCCTCGTGCCGAACGCGAAGCTCGCCGATGTCGTTGGCTTTTCCGCCGAGGTCGGTGTCGCCTTCGGTGTGTACGATTTCAAGTTCCAGACGGTCGACCGGTATTATGCCGAGCCGCCGACGGACGATCAGGAGGATCTTGCGCACAATGGCTTCTACCACTTCAAGCGGACGTCCTCGGGCGATGAGTGTTGGGCGCGCGTCGAGGTGCAGGTCAAAGCGCCCGGACATGGCGGCAAGTTGCTGGGGGTGATCGTTCTTGATCTCGTTCAGGTCGGCGGCGACATTCGTGGCGCGGTCTCAAGCGTCCATTACCCGTTCGGCTCGAACTACGGCATGACCGTTTCGGGACGCGAGAGCTCGGCTCAGGCGCGCTATTTCGGTCCGGGCGACGACCTGACGAAAAATCATAACGTCCTGAACCTGTCTTTGCGTCACCTGCAGCTCCGTTTGGCGGGGAAACGTCCGCGTCTGACGCGAACGGCGGCGCCGCGTGAGCTTCTGGACGGCGTTCGGTCGATCGACGTCGGAGGCGGCGCGGTTGCGGGTCCGTTCGTTCTCCTGACAACCAACGCCTTTCCTCTCGCGGTGGCGCGGACGAGTTCGGACGCGACGGCGTTCGTGGCCGTCGGTGCGACGTACGGGAAGGGTAAGGCGGTCGCGTTGGGACATCCCGATTTCTTCCGCGGCTCGACCGCGCTCGGCGATACGTGGCGGCTGGTCGCGAATGCGGTTCGCTGGATGTCCCGGGGGGCGAAGCCGCGCCTGGCGGTGTTGCGCGATCAGGGACGTGTCGTGTTCTTCCGGGAGCTTGGTTTCGACGACGTGCGGGCGGTCGAGGGGACAACAGACCTTAAGGGCGTCGACGTTCTCGTGACGAGCGGCTGCCGTGCGGAAGAGACGAAGGACGTTCTGGCTTTCGTCTCGCGCGGCGGCGGACTTCTCGCGACGTCGCTCGGCTGGGGGTATCTCTACTTCAATCCGACCGCCGATTTCGCCGAGGCGTTTGCCGACAACAGCGTGTTCGGTCCGCTCGGCTTCCTGCAGGGCAAGACGATGGTCTCGCGTGTGCGGGACGGCTTTCCCGTCGCGACGGATGAAGAGCCGCGCGGAACGCGCGTTGACGAGGCGTTTCGCCTTGCGCTCTCGGAGACGTGGCCGTCGATGGACGCATCTGTCCGTCGTCAGGTCGCTGCGACGCTGGGCCTGATGATGCCGGCGCTCGCGCACGAGCGCTTGAAGAAGCTGCAGCCGAAGTTCGAGAAGATCTTCGCGCGTCCCGAGGCACGGCGGATGCCGTCCCTCGACAAGCCGCTCACCGAGAAGGATGCCTTTGCGCGCCTTTACGTTCTCCTCAAGCAACAGTTGTGGCTTGCGAAGCCGGAGCGTCCGATTGCGGCCGATCCGGCGGCGGCTGTCTATCCGGGGCTCGTCAAGCCCGGCACGCCGACGGTGGAGAAGCGCGTCATGGTCGATCTCGCGATCCCGCGGTGGCAGTCGACGGGCGTCTTTGCGCCGGCGGGCAAACCGCTCACGGTAAAGATTGATCCGGCGGCGGCGAAGTTCGGGCTGAAGGTCCGCATCGGCACGACGGCCGATGACGTGACGGGTCTTCCCGAGTGGAAGCGTGCGCCGCGCGTGACGATGGAACATCCGCTGACGAAACCCGAGACGACGGTCTATTCCCCGTTCGGTGGGCTTGTCTACATCGTCGTCCCCAGCAACCAACAACCAGCAACCAGCAACCAACAACCCGTTCTACTTTCCGGTGGCGTGATGGCGCCGTGGTTCAAGTTGGGACGTGACACGGCGGAGAGTTTCAAGGCCGCGTGCGCGGCGAGCGGGGCGCCGTACGGCGAGATTGAAGGGAAGAATCTCATCATCACGGCGGAGACGGCGGGACTGGCGAGGGTGAAGGATCCCGCGTGGATCGCGCGCTACTGGGATAAGGTCGTCGCCGAAGACCGTGCGCTCGCGTCTCTGACGGCGCGGAAGTCGCCGGAGCGCATCTGCAGCGACGTCCAGCTGACGGGGGGCTTCATGCACGCGGGGTATCCGCTGATGACGCACGTCAACCGTCCGAACCTCGATTGGGCAATCGACGAGGCGATGCTCGCGAAAGGGGACGCGTGGGGCTGTTTCCACGAAGTCGGCCACAACCATCAGGACCGCGCCTGGACGCCGCGATGCTGCGGCGAGGTGACGGTCAATCTCTTCACGGTGCTCGCGATTGAGAAGGTCGCCGGACAGGACTGGCGCGAGGAGCGGTTCCCGAGCGGACGCAACAAGCTCGCGAAGAAGGTCTCTGACTGGGTGGCGCACGGCAAGCGCTTCGACAATTGGAAGGGTGATCCCTTCCTCGCGCTCGAACTGTACCTGCGGCTGCAGGAGGCCTATGGTTGGGAGGCCTACACGCGCACGTTCGCGCGTTACCGGTCGCCCGGGTTCAAGGGGCCGAACCGAGCGGACGACACCGATATCTTCAATGTCTTCATCCGCTCGATGTCCGAGACTGTCAACGCGAATCTCGCGCCGGTCTTCGCGGCCTGGTCGGTACCGGTGACGGATGAGACGCGGACTTTCTGCTCGAAGTACCCTGCGGCTGAGTCGGGGCTGACGGCAGGACTATAAGAACTGACGATGAAATGCGACTTATGAACACTGAACGAATTGAGTTTCTGAAAAGCCTGATCGAAACGCCGACGCCGACGGGGTCGGAGGCGGCGGGGGCGCTCCTCCTAGGGCGGCGAATTAAGGCGAAGACCGGCATCCAGCCGACGATTGACCTGCACGGCAACTTGCACGCGGTGCTGGACGTCGGGGCGAAGACGACCGTGATGATCGAGGGGCACGGGGACGAGATCGGCTACATCGTCTCGTACATCGACGACAAGGGCTATGTCTACCTGCAGGCGCTCGGCGGCATCGTCGTGCCGCTCACGAACGCGGAGCGTCTCGTGATCCTCACGAAGAATGGCGCTGTCAATGGCGTCGTCGGGGCGCGTCCGCCGCATCTCGCGAAGGACAAGAAGGGCATCGCGGACGATCTGCGCAACATGCCCTGCGACATCGGCGCGAGCTCGAAGGCCGAAGCCGAGGCGCTCGTGGCGGTCGGCGACCCGGCGGTCGTGGATGCGGGATTCCGCCGTCTTGCGGGAACGCGCGTCTCGGGCCGCGGCTTTGACGACCGCGTCGGCACGTTCGCGATGTGCGAGGCGTTCATCGCCCTCGCGACGGCCGAGACGAAGCCCGCCGTCAACGTCCATTACGTCTCGAGCGTCTGCGAGGAGATCGGCCTGGTCGGCGGACGCCTCGCGAGCTATGCGGTCCATCCGACGATCGGCATCAGCTGCGACGTCGGCTTTGCGGAAGCCGGGACGGGCGACGACGTCAAGGTGGTCGGCGACCAGAAGCTTGGCATGGGCGCGTCTCTCGCGATCGGGCCGATTTATCATCCCGGCGTCACGGAGCACCTGCGCGCGACTGCGGCGAAATACGCGATTCCGATGCAGGAGCACGCGGTGCCGAAGGGGGCCGGCAACAACGCCTGGGCGATGAAGCTCGAGCGCGGCGGCGTGGCCGTGGCGCAGGTCGCCGTGCCGCTTCGGTACATGCACTCGCCGGTCGAGGTCGTCGATCTTTCCGACGTCGACGCGGTCATCGAACTCACGACCAGGGCCATCCAGGATCTTCCCGACGACTTCGACCTGTTGCCGGAGCAGCCGTAGGCGGACGCGTGAAGGCGATCGGCATCTGCACGATGAGCGGCATGCTGATGTCGACCCTCGTCGGCATCGTCTTTGTGCCGTCCCTCTACGCGATTTTCCAAGGTCTGCGCGAGAAAGTGAGATCTAGTCGAGAAGGTGCATGATGGGCTGAATTTATGCTATAATATTTTTCGTTATGAATACAGTACTCGTGGGTGCCCAGTGGGGCGATGAAGGCAAGGGTAAGGTCATTGACTTCCTGACGGAAGAGTCGGATGTCGTCGTCCGCTTCCAGGGCGGCTCGAACGCCGGCCATACGGTCGTCGTCGGCGACAAGAAGTATGTCCTCCACCTCGTGCCGTCCGGCATTTTGCACAACGGCAAGCATTGCGTGATCGGCAACGGTGTCGTGATGGACCCGTTCGACCTGATGCGCGAACTGGAGCAGGTCGAGAGCTGGGGGTTCGAGCTCAAGGGACGCTTCCATATTTCCGAGCGCGCGCAGATGGTGATGCAGTGGCATCGCGCGATCGACAAGGCCGAGGAGGCGGCGCGTCCCGAAGGCGAGAAGATCGGCACGACCGGCCGCGGCATCGGTCCCGCCTACGCGGCGAAGGTCGGCCGTTACGGCATGCGCGTCGGCGATATCTTGAAGCCCGACTTCCTCGATCTCGTCCGCAAGCAGGTCGCCGAGGCGAACCGCAAGCTCGTCTCGCTCGGTGCGCAGCCGCTGGACGCGGAGGAGATGGTGAATCTCTACACCCCGATGGTGCCGGCGCTGATGCCGTACGTGACGGATACGATCCAGTTCCTTCACGAGAACCTTGAGGAGAAGAAGTCCATCCTTTTCGAAGGCGCTCAGGCGACGATGCTCGACATTGACTTCGGCACGTATCCCTTCGTGACCTCGTCGAATCCGACGGCGGGCGGCGCCTGCACGGGTTCGGGCGTCTCCCCGCGGTCGATCGACCGCGTCATCGGCGTCATTAAGCTCTACACGACGCGCGTCGGCGAGGGTCCGTTCCCGACCGAGCTCAACGACGAGGTGGGCGAGAAACTCCGTCAGCGCGGCGGCGAGTTCGGCGCGACGACGGGCCGTCCGCGTCGCTGCGGCTGGTTCGATGCGGTCGTCGGCCGCTACGCGCAGCGCGTCAACGGCGTCGACTACTGGGCGATGACGAAGCTCGACGTCCTCGACGAGTGCGAGACGATCAAGATCTGCACGGGCTACAAGCGTGACGACGGCTTCGTCTACCAGACGTTCCCCGCCGACCTCGACGCGCTCAAGCGTTGCACTCCGGTCTACGAGGAAATGCCCGGCTGGATGTGCGAGACCTCCAAGATCACCGACTACGCGAAGCTTCCGGAGAATGCGAAGAAGTACATCGACCGCATCCTCGAGCTCATCGGCGGCAAGCTCGGCGTCCTCTCGGTCGGCCCGGCGCGTGAGACGACGCTCCGTATCAACATCTAACTCGTACCGCGGTGCGTCCTCGCCCGCGGCGACTCCAAGCAGATCCCGACTATGAATCCGATCCTCAAGCGAACTCTGACCGGGCTGTCGATTGCGGCGGTCGTCATTTCGGCGATCGTCTTCGCGCCGAAGTGTCTCTTCGCGCCGGTCATCTCCGTGTTGATCGCTCTGGCGGTTGTCGAGTATGCGGCGCTCCTGAAGATCAAGGTGCCGGTCAAGTCCGTTGGATTTGCGTTGTCCTTTTTCGTCGGGGCGCTGGTGATCGGTTGCGGACTCTGGTCACTCGTGCGCTGGTCGGCGATTGGCGGCGGTCAGGGTGGCCTCTGGCTCCTTTACATCGTCGCGATCGTGAAGTTCTCCGATGTCGGGGGCTTTGCGTTCGGGCTCACGTCGGCGAAGCTCCTGAAGGGCGGCAACCACAAGCTCTGTCCGTCGGTCTCGCCGGGCAAGAGCTGGGAAGGGCTCCTCGGCTCGCTGATCCTCTCGTCAGTCGTCTCCTGCTGCTTTCTCGGCCTGACGCATTTCGGCGTCGGCAAGGCGATTGCCTTCGGCGTCGTTGCGGCGCTCGTCGGCACGGCGGGCGATCTCGTCGAGTCGAAGTTCAAGCGTTGGGTCGGCGTCAAGGATTCGTCGGCGTTCAAATTCACCAACGGCATGGGCGGCTTCCTCGACATGCTCGATTCGCTCCTCTTCGCCCCGGCGATTCTGTTGCCGTTCGTTTGATTTATGAAACTCTACGTTGCGACGCACAACGCACACAAGATTCGTGAGATCGGCGAGATTCTTGCGGGCTGGGAGATCGTCCCGGACGATCCCGAGGGGGTGGAGGAGAACGCGCCCGATTTCATCGGCAACGCGCTCATCAAGGTGCGCGTGATCGCCGCGCGACACCGTGGTGACTGGTGCATGGCCGATGACTCGGGACTCGAGGTGAAGGCGCTGGACGGTGCTCCCGGCGTGCGCAGCGCGCGCTACGCGGGCGAGCCCTCGAACACGCCGAACAACAACGCGCTCTTGCTTAAGAATCTCGTGGGTGTCTCCGACCGCACGGCGAACTTTACCTGCGCGATCGCGCTCGTCGCGCCGGACGGCACGGAGCATACGGTCGAGGGCAAGTGCTTCGGCCACATCGCCGAAACGCCGAGCGGCGCGGCGGGCTTCGGCTACGATCCGCTTTTTGTTCCGGACGGTCACGCGAAGTCGTTCGCCGACTTGACGGCCGAGGAAAAAAATGCGATCTCCCATCGTGGACGTGCGCTGGCCGAGGTTCGTCAGCTTCTCGGGACCGACAAGTAAATTTCTGCAAGTTGACTATTGACGGCGGGAAGAGAAAATTGCTACAATTTTCGTGTCGAGAGCGCGGGGACGGGTGTCCTTGGCTTGAGACAGAACAAACACAAGGAAAGAATCAGATGGAAATCTATGTTGGTAACCTCGCGTACGCGACGACCGACGATGGTCTGAAGGCGGCGTTTGCGCAGTTTGGCGAAGTTACCGCCGTTCGCGTTGTCACCGATCGCATGACCGGTCGCAGCAAGGGATTCGGCTTCGTCACGATGCCCGACGCCGCTCAGGCGCAGGCCGCGATTGACGCGCTGAACGGACACGAACTCGACGGTCGCACCGTCCGCGTGAATGAGTCGCAGCCCAAGCCGCGCGAAGAGCGTGGTCCGCGTGGCGGCTTCGGCGGCGGCCGCGGCGGCTTCGGCGGTGGTCGTGGTGGTTTCGGTGGTGGCCGTGGCGGCTTCGGCGGCGGCGATCGCGGTCCCCGTCGCGAGACCCGTTGGTAATCGGATTCTTTCCGATCGATAGAAACAGGGCACGGCCGTTTCGCCGTGCTCTTGTTTTTTGTTATAATATGCGGCAATGAAAAAAATCTTCCTTCTCTTGCTCCTTGGCGCGACCGTGGCTGGTTGTCAGTCGTATGACATCGTACAGGCGAATGTCTTTTCCGATGACGACGGAAATGTTGTCCGCATCGCCTACGGGAGAAGCGACAACTTTCACGTGAATTCATTTCGCAATCCGGCGACGGGTAAGGAAATGGAATTCAAGTCGAAGCTCGTCGTCAAGGTGACGATGCCCGATGGCGATTCCTTCACGGCCTGGCAGTGCATGAATTTCCTGCAGACCGGCACGATGTACAAGACGGACAACGAGAAGTGGATGGTGCTGGTCAATGGTTTCACGGCGCTCGTCTACGCACAGACGAAGGAGGATCCGACGCGCTATTTCGAGGTGTATCGCGGTATTCTCTGCGAGTCGCCGAAGACCGACTACAAGCCGAATGACAAGTGGCGCAAGCTGAAGAAGGATGCGGGAGGCAACTGGAAATGAATCCGCTCGATAACATTCGCGTCGTGCTCGTGGGCACGCTTTACACGGGAAACGTCGGCTCGGCCTGCCGGGCGATGGCCAACATGGGCATCCGTCATCTGCGGCTTGCCGCGCCGAACCTCCAGAACGACTGGTCCGAGGGCGAGCGTCTCGCCGTCCATGCGACGGACATCATGAAGGCGCGCGAGGAGTTTGCGACGTTCGAAGAGGCGGTCGCCGACTGTGTCGCCGTCGTGGGGACGACCGCACGCGAAGGCCTTTACCGTCAGCACGTGAAGGCCCCGCGCGACTGCGCGGCCGACATCCTCGCGCTCGCCGAGACCGGTCTCGTCGCGCTCGTCTTCGGTCGTGAGGACAAGGGGCTTCTCAACGAGGAGGTCGCCCAGTGTACGCATTTGATCCGCATTCCCGTCGACAAGGGCTATACGTCGATCAATCTCTCGCAGGCCGTGCTGATCACGTGCTACGAGTTCTTCACGGCCTCGGGCAACTACCAGCCGCCGCATGAGAAGGCGCCGCCCGCGCCGCAGGCGCAGAAGATGCAGCTGATGAAGAACTGGTCGGCGATGCTGCAGGAGATCGGCTTCATGAAGAGCGAGCAGGAAGACCATTTCATGCAGGGCTTCCATCGCGTTTTCTCACGCGGTGTCTTCACGAAGGACGACGCGGCGCTCCTCCTCGGCGTTGCCCGCCAGGCGATTTGGGCGAAGAAGAATGCGGGTGCCGTATGAACATTCACGATTACATCATTGAACTTGCGCGTAAGGCGCGTGTGGCGGCGGGCGAGCTTCGGAAGCTCTCGACCGACGAGAAGAATGCGCTCCTCCTGAAGATCGCAGATGCACTTGAGGCCGATCGCGAGACGATTTACGCGGCGAATGCGACCGATGTCGCGGCGGCGCAGGCGAACGGACTTTCCGCCGCGATGGTCGACCGCCTCACGCTCACCGAGGCGCGCTTTAACGCGATGGTCGAGGGTGTGCGCACGGTTGCGGCGCTTTCGGATCCCGTCGGCGAGACGATTTGGACGCGGGAGCGCCCGAGCGGCATCACGATCCGCAAGACGCGCGAGCCTTTCGGCGTCATCGCCGTCGTCTTCGAGAGCCGTCCCAATGTCTTCATCGACACGGCCGCGCTCTGTCTCAAAACGGGCAACGCGATCATTCTGCGCGGCGGCAAGGAGGCGATCGAGTCGAACAAGGCGCTGGCGAAAGCGGTGGGAAAAGCTTTGTCCCGGCGCGACAAGAGTGTCGCGCCCCCGCTGGCGTCGGCTGCTTGTGCGGGAACAGTCGGGGACGCGACACTCCTGTCGCGTCAGCAACAAGAAGAGTTGTCCTCTTTGCCTAACCCCGTCCTTTCTTCCGCCGTGCAGCTTGTCGAGATTCTTGACCATGCGGCGGTCACAGAACTCGTGCGGGCCGTTGGACTCGTCGACGTCGCGATTCCGCGCGGCGGCGAGCGGCTTATTCGTGCGATGTGCGAGGCGGCGCTCATCCCCGTGCTCAAGCACTACAAGGGCGTCTGCCACGTCTATGTCGACGACAAGGCCGACCTCGCGATGGCGTTGTCGATCCTTGATAATGCGAAGGTGCAGCGTCCGAGCGCCTGTAACGCGGCGGAATGCCTGCTCGTCCACGAGAAGCTTGCGCCGCTCTTCCTGCCGATGGTCAAGGCCTGGGCGGAAGGGCGCAAGGTCAAACTGAACTTCTCTGATCAGGATTGGGAACGCGAGTTTCTCGGGCTGGAGATGAACGTCGGGATTGTCGCCGACTACCGTGCGGCGATTGAGCACATCAACCGTCATGCCTCGCATCATTCCGACTGCATCGTGACGGCCGACGCGGCACGCGCGGAGGAGTTCCTGCGCGAGGTCGATTCGGCCTGTGTCTACCACAATGTCTCGACGCGCTTCACGGACGGCGCCGAGTTCGGCATGGGCGCCGAGATCGGCATCTCGACCGACAAACTTCACGCGCGCGGCCCGATGGGTCTCGAGGAACTGACGACCTACAAGTACGTGGTGACCGGCGACGGCGTGATTCGGTCCTAGTCGCGATCGAACTTGCGGTTGAGTTCGCGGGTGGAGGTGAAGATCATCACCGGTTTGCCTCGGGGACAGACGTAGGGCATGCGGGCGCGACAGAGCTCTTCGACGAGCTTCGTCGCGCCTTCTTCCGTCAGTTTCATCGGCGCACCGGCGAAGGAACGGGCGATGGATTTCGCGATCAGTTCCTCGCGCCAGCGGTCGCCGCGCTTCGCACCGGCCTCGGAAAGGTCGTGGGCGATGGTTGCGAGTACGTCCGCCGGTGACAGCGTTCCGAGCAGCTGCGGCACGGCGTCGATCTTGAAGACGTTGGTGCCGAATTCCTCGATCTGGAAGCCCATCGCGCGAACGACGTCGAGTGCGGCGTTGAGCCGTGCGAAGTCGACGGGCGAGAGGCGGACGGTCTCGGGGATGAGGAGGGCTTGGGAAAGGGGGGTGGGGCTGTTACCCGCGGCCTGCGGCTGCGTCGCTTCGCTCGGCTGTTCGGGCGAGGACGCACCGCGGTACGGGGAAGCCGCGTCGCGGTACGGCGCTAGGAGCTTTTCGTAGGCGAGGCGTTCGCGGGCGGCGATGGGATTGATCGTCACAAGGCCCGAGTCGGTTTCGATGAGGAGATAGCCGGTGTCGGTTTGGGCAAGATAGCGGAAGGTGCGCCAGGGTTTCGAGCTTTCGCCGTCGGACGAGGTCTCGATGGCGATCTCCTGCTGCACGGGGACAGGGGCGACGAGTGGGGTTGCGCGAGGGGCGACCAGAGGTTTTTCAATTGGGGCGACGGGGTCGTCGCCCCTCCACAGGGGGGCGGGGTTTTCGACTTGCGACGCGCGACTTTCGACAGGCGGCGGCTCCCGCAAGTCGGTCGTCGGTTGTCGCAAGTCGTCGTTTTCACCAGCCGCAGCCACCGACGGCGCGACTGGCGCGGCGAGGGCCGCGTCGATGGCGGCGACGATCGCCTGCTTGACGGCGACGTTGTCGCGGAAGCGCACTTCGCGTTTCGTCGGGTGGACGTTGACGTCGACGTCGGTTGGCGGCAGGCTGATGAAGAGGATTGTTGCGGGCTTGACGTCGCCGGGGCGGCGCGGATAGGCTTCACGCAGCGCGTAGGCAACGGAAGGAGCCGTCGCGGGACGGCCGTTCACGAAGACGTACTGCTCGCGGCGCGTCGGGGTGAAGAGGTTCGGGCGCTCGACGAAGCCGGAAACCGTTACGCGGGGGGAGGGGGGAGTGGAGGGAGTGTCTTCTCCGACGCGACAGGAGTGTCGCGTCCCCGTTGGCTGTCGCGTCCCCGTTGGCTGTCGCGTCCCCGTTGGCT
>CAMAHK010000034.1 GCA_945834475.1 uncultured Verrucomicrobiota bacterium | reverse complement strand
TTGGTCAAGAACACGATTTTGGAATTTTCAACTGGCAAACTCGGGTTATATCAAAAAACCGCCACGCATGCGCGAGGCGGTTTGTCACTATTACCCTTCTGCGGCATGAAACTTCATACCCAGCGGCCGCCTCCAACCTCCCCGCCATCCACCTCATGTATATGTATACATTAGGTGGATGATGGAGACTCCGGGAAGCATCGGGGCGAAGACCGCCTTGCCGCCCGTCGGTGCCCTCCCTGGAACGCGAGAACGACCGCCGAGGAGAAATCAAATTGCCCTCCTGACGCAAGGTCGAGTTGATACATTTACTCGACCCGAGTTAATACATTAACTCTGCGGACTTGATATATTGACTCGTATACGCCATGGCTTCTGCTTTGGCTCGTCAATCCGACAACGCCAACGCTTATGCGCATCAACGCTCGCCCCCTGCCTTCTTCGCCTCTTCTTCGAGCGCGAGGAGGTAGCGGTCGTAGTCGCTCATGAAGAGCTTGTCCTGGACAATGCGATACTTCGCGAACTCGGCCTCGGCATGCGCCTTCGCCAAGGCGGCAGTCACTTCTTCAACGCACCGCTCAGGTACCGACTGACTCCAGAAATCAATAAACTTGCCGAGTACCCTTGCCCAATCCTCCATCGTCAACGGTACATGCTCTTCGGCCATGTTTTCCGCGTAGCCCACTTGCGGAACTGTATCGCACGCTCATTGTTGATCTTAAAGCCAAGCGCGATAATGACCTTGAGGTTGTAATGTTTGACTTGATAGGTCTTTCCATCAGCAGCAGTTATTAAAATTTCTTTAATAACTGAATCCTTATCGAGTTCGGCATCCTCAAAGATCCTGCGGAGATGATAGGCGATGTTCGGAACCTCAACTCCATACACCGCCGCGAGCATCTTCTGGCTCATCCAGATCGACTCGTCTTCATAGCGAATCTCGAACTGCTCGTTCGTCAGCCCCTTGGCCGCAACGTACGTCAAAAACTCCGCCGCACTAGACCTCTGCGGCTCAAGATTCCCGTTATCGCAATTCTGTCTCTTTCGTGCCATATTGTGCGCTCGCCCGTTCACTTAAAAACCTAACCGCTTCAACGACCAGTATTATATCAAAAGCCACTCTTTACGCGGCGAAAAACCTCACACCGAATCACGCACATTCCACGTTTGTGCCAGGCACAATCATGGAAAACTCTAGCCCGCCCCCTCCTTGGATATTTGAATACTTGAGGAGGCCTAGGTGGTCTTTGTCGTTCGCCTGAATGCGTCTCCGCCCCGTAGACAACAGACGTTCAAAGGCTTTCGTCTTGCAGAATCTGATAGAGCTGTGCGGCAGAATAGTGCCAATATTTTGTCTGCTCACGTTCAAGCCGCCGATAGGTTTCCGTCGAGTAGAACTTAAGCAAGGCCTCCTCGACAGTCAAGCCCTCTGCATTCGCGATGAGCATGGCCACGCCAGCAGCCTTGCCAGGTATGAAAAGATGAAGATTCTCCTGGGTTACAACACCGGACATGAGACCTCCATACTTGTGACATAGCGCAAATACGAGAGCACCTTTTCGACGGAGAATACTGTCGATATCGTCAAGGATCTGATTGGCGTCAAGGCAATGCTCAATCTCGAAATTGGCCGAAAGAAAACCAAAGATTCCATTCCGCAAGAACAATTCACCAACGCCTCGTCCGTCTCCACCATGACAATGCTTAAATTGCTCAACGCAAAACGAGACGAATCTCGCAACTTTCTCCCGATAACTCATTTGACCATATTATAACACATTCTGAGCGAATTGTGCGGCAATAGGCAGTGCACCGACCACGCTTCCAAGCAATGTCTTTCGTTAGATGCGGTGTTGCACCTCTAGCGACCGCTTCGCGGCGGCTGCGCCGGTGGATAACTCCGTAGCCGATTTCGCTCCGCGAAATCGCGAAGGAGGGTCGGAGCGAGAGGATTTGAACCTCCGACATTCTGCTCCCAAAGCAGACGCACTACCAGGCTGTGCAACGCTCCGATTTGACGTACCGTTCCGAATTGAACGGTACGCGTATTATATCAAATTTTAGCTGAGGGACGCGACAATCGCCTCAAGGAAATCGTCGTAGGTCTCGAACGCCGGGATGTCGGGATTCGCGGTCCTGATCGCGTCCGTCGAGCGGAAGAGGAAACCCGCCTTCGAGGCCTTGATCATCTCGAGGTCGTTGTAGCTGTCACCCGCGCAAATCGTCTCGAAGCCACAGCTCTGCAGCGCCTTGACGGTCGTGAGCTTCGTGTGGGGACAACGAAGCTTGTAGCCGGTGACGTGGCCCTTCTCGTCCGCAAAGAGCGAGTTGCAGAAGAGCGACGGCCAGTTGAGCTTCTTCATGAGCGGACGCCCGAACTGGTCGAACGTATCCGAGAGGATCAGCACCTGCGTCTTCTCGCGGAGCTTATCGAGAAACTCGTGCGCGCCGATGAGCGGCTGGATCGTCGAGATGACGTCCGTGATCTCGTGCAGGCCGAGCCCGTGCTTGTCGAGAAGGTCGATGCGGTAGTGCATCAGCTTGTCGTAGTCGGGTTCGTCGCGCGTCGTGCGCTTGAACTCCTCAATGCCGGTCTTCTTCGCAAATTCAATCCAGATCTCGGGAACGAGAACGCCTTCAAGGTCGAGACAAACGATGTCCATTTTAAAGGTTGAGGTTAGGGGTGGAGGTGGACAGTGGATGAAATTTCTTTTAGCTCTGGTGAATCTTGTCATTCGCGACGGCGACCTTGGCCTTGAGTTCCTCCTTATGGGCGTGGAACTTCGCGCGGAGGTCCGCGTCGGCCGTGCCGAGAATCTGAATCGCGAGCAGCGCCGCGTTCGTCGGGCCCGCCGAGCCGACCGCGACTGTCGCGACCGGCACGCCGGACGGCATCTGTACCGTCGCATAGAGGGCGTCGAGTCCATTGAGCGCGCCGCCCGCCACGGGGATGCCGATCACGGGGAGCACCGTCGCCGCCGCGAGGACACCGCCCAAATGCGCCGCGCCGCCAGCCGCCGCGATGATGACCTTGAGCCCGCGCGCCTCGGCCGTCTTCGAATACTCAATCGCCACTTCGGGCGTGCGGTGCGCGGAAATGACGCGCGTCTCGTAGCTGACGCCGAACTTCTCAAGCGTCTCACACGCCTTCTTCACAAGCGGCCAGTCCGAATCGGACCCCATTACGATGCCTACTAGAGCCATGTTGTTAGTTGTTGGTTGTTAGTTGTTGGTTACGGGTATGTAGTATATCAAAAACCGGGGAGGTTCATTTGGCCGGAGACGCAGACCTTGCGGCCTTTCGGGATCGTGCGGTCAGACGTGTCGTAAACCACGAACTTGATCGCGTCAAAGCGCTTCGAAAGCTCCGAGCGGATGTAGTTCGACACGCACTTCACGTTGCCCTTGTCGTCGTCGGAGAAGCCGATCGAGATCGCGCGGTCCGTCTTGCCGAGGCGGCGCAGGATATGGAAGACATGCTCGACGAAATCGCGGATCGCGAATTCCTTCGCGAGCTCCGGCTTCGCCGCAGTCGTGGCCGTCGCGAGCTTCTCGTGATAGATCGGGTCGTCCTGCATGCGCTGCTTGAAGCCCGCGTACGTCACCGCCGAATAGCGGCACTTCGCGAGGTAGCGGTCGAGTTCCTCGACGTCGGACCCGAAGTCGACCTCCGTCGCCCCGCCAAGCCAGGCCCGATAGCCGCGGATGTTGGACATCATCTCGGCGCGCTCCTCCTCGGAAAGCGCGTACTTGATGAAGACGCGCACCGCGCGCTCGAGTGTCTGCGGCGAATGGCCGCGCGCCGTCACGATCGCGAAGAGGCGTCCCTCCCTAAGCGTCTTCTTGAGCGCCTGATAGCTCGGGCCTGGTGTCTCGCCGTGTTCGATCTTCTCGAGCGCCGTCACCGTATCCTCGATGAAGTGCGTCGTGTCGGGCGCGTCCTCGAAGTTCGTAAACGCCTTCGACCAGTCCCCGCCCGGCGCACGGTAGTGCTTCGTGTCCGCGCGGACGAGCGCGAACGTGCCCGTCGACACCTCGACTGGCTTCCACGTGCCGTCGTCCTCCAGGTGCTCCATCTTGATCTTCGTCGGCATGTGCAGGATGTTGTCATCCCAGTCAAAGATGTAGTACTTGAAGTCCCGCGTCTGAACCGCGTCGTTGATGAATGGGATTGGCTTTTTCATTCAGACGATTTCCGCCAGGAAGTCAAATCCCTGTCGTTTGACGAGCGTGACGTTCACAAAAGAGCCGACGAGCGCGGGATCGTCTGCGTCGATATACGTGACACCGTCCACATCGGGGGCCTGACTTTCCAAACGCGCAACACCGGGGGCGATGACGAGGGCCGTGTAGGTCTTACCGAGCATCCGCTTCGCCTTCACCTGCCAGAGCGCCTTCGCCTGGTCCATCACGATCTTCTCGCGCTTGAGGGCGACCGCGTGCGCGGGACGTCCCTTCATCTTCGCGCCCGTCGTGCCCTCCTCGGGCGAATACGCGAACGCGCCGAGATGGTCAAACTGCATGCGCTTCAGGTCCGCGAGCAGAATCTGGAAGCGCTTCTCGGTCTCGCCCGGGAAGCCGACGAGGATCGTCGTCCGCAGCGTCACGTCCGGCAGGATCTCGCGCAGCGTCTCCGCCGCCGACAGCGTCGCATCGATCGCGCCCTTGCGATTCATGTTCGCGAGAACCTCCGGTACCGTGTGCTGGAGCGGCACGTCGATGTAGCGGACCGCATGCGGCGAGGTGATCATCCAGACGAGGAAGTCTTCCGTGATCTCGCTCGGATACGAATAGAGCACCCGAACCCAGAACTCCCCCGGAATCTTGTCAATCGCCCTCAAGAGATCCGTCAGCGTCGTCCGCTTCCCCGTACCGCGGTGCGTCTCGCCCGCGGCGCTTTCCAAGCCAACCCCATACAGCATCGGATCCTGCGCGACGATGTTAAGCTCCTTGCACCCACTCGCCACGAGCGCCTTCGCCTCTTTGAGGATGTCCTTCATCGGACGCGAACGGTACTTGCCGCGGATCTTCGGGATCGCACAGTACGCGCACCTGTGCGCACAGCCCTCGGCGATCTTCAGGTACGCGAACGCCTTGCCCGTGAAGCGCAGCGCCGGCATCTTCGGCTCGATCCACTCATTCGGGACGCCCTCCCACGAATCGACGCCCGGGAACTTCGCCTTGGCCTTCGGATAGCGCTGGGGATAGCAGCCCGTGACGACAACTTTCTTGAAATTGCCGCGTGCCTTCAGTTCAAGCGCCCGCAGGATCTCCGCCTCGGCCTCCTCGCGCGCCGATTCGATGAACGCGCACGTGTTGACGATGACGATGTCGGCCCGATCCGGGTCCGTTGAGAACGAATACCCCTTTTTCAAAAGGTTACCCGCCCGAACCTGAAGGTCGACCGCATTTTTCGCACATCCGAGCGAAACGAGAGAGAGAGTTTCTTTTTTCACAGGTGAGTATTATATCACATTCACTTCTTGCGCCAGACCGACATACCCTTCTCGAACTTGGCGGGATTGACTTCCTTGCCCGAATAGATCTTGTTGCGGATCGTGTAGTAGGTGTCGGCGGAGTTCCACTTCGCGCCGACAAGTTTTGCCGCCGTTTTGTCGGGCAAGATCGTGCCCTTGAGGACATAGCCCTGCGCCTTCAGGTCGGCGATGGACTTAGGCGGAGCGGAGGAGGTGCGTTTGGGTGGGGTGGGCTTGGACGACGTGGGCTTGGACGTAATTGCGGGAGGAACTTTCTTCTTTGACGCGACAGGCGTTGCAGGCATCTTGACGCTGTAGTTCTTCGCGAGGTAGTCGACGTTCGAGTAGAGGACCTTCTCGAGATACGGATCGCCAACGGCAAGGCGTCCCGCACGGACATCCCGATCGACGGCGGGACGCGCCTTGAGATTGAGGATTTGCCGGATCGTCCGCGTCGCGAAGAGCATGCCGCAGCGCTTGCGTCCCCGATGCTTGCGCTTCTGCCACTTGTTCGGGGCCCCGTAGGCGACATGACTGTGGGCGATGACGGCCTGGTCGGGCAGCTTGTACATCCGCTGCAGCTCCTTCACAAGCGCGGCGATCGCCTTGAGCTGGATCATCGGCATCGGCTTGTCGTGATAGCCGACGCATTCGATGCCGACGGAGTACTTGTCGACATCCTCCTTGCCGCACCACATCGAGCGTCCCGCATGGAACGCCTCGCGGTCGCGGTCGACGATCGCGTAAATCGAGCCCTCCTCCGTCACGCAGAAGTGGCACTCGCCGCGGTCCGAGACCTTGTTGAGCGAGCTCCGCGCCGGGGCCTCGGTCGTATGAAGGATAATGAGCGTCGTCGCCGTGCGGACCTTGCGCTCGGGGTTGCGCGGCGACCGGTAGCGGTTCGAGATATCAAGCGCCGCCGCCTGCATCGCAAAGATGCAAGCAGCGGCGGTGATGATCGCGGTTATCCAACGCACGTTGCCAGCGCCGCGGGCGGGGACGCACCGCGGTACGGTTTTAGACGTTGAGCGCGGTCTTGGACCAGGGTTCCTTGCCCGCGAGGAGCGAGGGCGTCGTCATCTCCGGCGGCACCGGGATGCCGAGCATCTGGAGCGCGGTCGGCGCGACGGCCGAAAGCTTCGCGAGCGGGGTGAGCCTGACGCCCGCCGCGTCGTTCGCGACGTAGAAGCACTCGACAAGGTTCAGCGTGTGCGAGGTCTTCGTGAGGCCCGACTTGTAGTCGACCATCTGCTCGGCGTTGCCGTGGTCCGCGAAGATGAGGACGTGCGCGTCGAGTTCCATGAGACGCGGGAGGAGCTTGCCGATGCACTCGTCGGTCACCTCGACCGCCTTCGTCGCCGCGGCGAGATCGCCCGTGTGGCCGACCATGTCGCAGTTCGCGTAGTTGACGGCGATGAAGCCGTACGGATTGTTCTCGAGACGCTTGAGGAGCTCGTCCGTGACCGTGTAGGCATCCATCTCCGGATGGGAGGCGAACGTCGCCGGATCGAAGCGGCTCGGCACGTCGACCTGGTCCTCGCCTGCGGACGGGGTCGTGGACTTGCCGTTGAAGAAGCTCGTCACGTGGCGGAACTTCTGCGTCTCCGCGATACGCAGCTGCTTGAGCCCCGCCTTCGAGATGACCTCGCCGAGGAGGTTGTCCATCGAGCTGCCGCCCTCGCCCGCGCCGAGGAGGAAGTCCTCGAACTCGTCCCAGTAACGCGAGAAGCCGAGGTACGTGACCTGCGGACGGCAGGAGCGCTGGCCCGGGTAGTCGTCGCAGACGAACGCCTGCGTGAGCTGGATCGCGCGGTCCTGACGGTAGTTCGTGTGCATGACGACGTCGCCATCCTTCATGCCGGCATAGTCGCCGATCACGTAGCACGGGATGTACTCGTCGGTCATCGGCGTGTTGTCGGGCGTCTTGCCCGTCTCGTACTCATGCTTGACGGCCTCTTCGATCGTCGCGATGCGTGTGCCCTTGGCCGCGACGATGCACTCGAAGGCCGTGTCGGTAAGCGCGTACTTCTTCGCACGGTCCATGCCGTAGTAGCGGCCCATGGCCGTGCCGATCGTCGCGTTGCCGACGGCCGCGAGCTCCTGTTTCAGGCGCGCGATGTACTCGAGCGTCGAGCGCGGCGGCGTGTCGCGTCCGTCGAGGAACGGATGCACGACGATCTTCCCTTCCGGGAACTCGCTGCGCGCGCGCTTCATGAGCTTAAAGAGATGCTCCTGGTGGGCGTGGACGCCCTCGTCCTGAAGAAGACCGAAGAAGTGGAACGTCGAGTTGTTCTTCTTCCAGTTCGCGATCATGTTCGCCCACTTCGGATTGTCGAAGAGCGAGCCCGAGGCGAGGCCATCGTCGATGCGCTTGAGCTCCTGGACGACGATGCGCCCGGCGCCCATGTTGAGGTGGCCGACTTCGGACGAACCCTGATAGCCGTCGGGCAGGCCCACGGCCTCGCCGCAGCAGTCGAGCAGACAGTGCGGATAACGCGCACGGAGCTGATCGATAACCGGCGTCTTCGCGCCGTAGACGGAATTGCCGTCCTTGCGCTCGTTAATACCCCAGCCGTCGCGGATGATGAAAACTACAGGTCTCATGATTAGTGAATAGGTTATAGGTTATAGTGAATAGGTTAGTTGACTTGTTAAATCCTTAAACGCCGTACCGCGGTGCGTCTCGCCCGCGGCGTCACCCAGCCGACACCTCCAGCACCATCGCAAGTTCGGGACAGGTGAACGGGTCGGCGTGCTTCGTGCAGTTGATGCAGCCCGTGTAGAGCTTGTGCATGATCTTCGTCTTCGGGATCTCGACGAAGCCGAGGGACGAGAAGAACTCGGGCGCGAACGTGAGCACCACGACCTCGAGCGGACGAAAGGCCTTCACAGCCTCGACAACCGCCGTCACGAGGACGCGCCCGATGCCCCGGCGGCGAAAGATCGACTTCACGGCGACCGAGACAATCTCAACGGCCGCCGCTTCAGGCTGACCGATCTCCGGATGAATCTGATACGACGCACAGCCGACCATCTCGCCATTCGCCTCGGCGATGAAGAAGCGGTCGATCGCCTCGACCACGCTTCCCATCGAGCGCGGCACGAGCTGATCGGAATTGAGCCGAATGAGCGCGTAGATTTTCTCCGCGTCCTTCAGCGTTGCCTTCCGAACTGTCGCCTGCTCTGCCATAGGATTGTATTATACCATTTTTTCGTCCGCGCCTGCAGGAAAGAACGGAGCGCGGCCCGAGGGCCGCGCTCCGATTGACTTTTACCCGCCGCGCCCGAGACGGGCGGCGGTACGTCGCACTTACGAGAACTTGTAGACTTCCGTCTTCTTGTAGTGCGTGTGGAGGAGACGCTCCGCCGTGCCCGAACCGGGTGCCCCAAGGTAATCCTTGTAGAGCGCCTGAACCTCTGGATTGAGGTGGCTCATGCGGATCGTCGACTTCTCGTCATCGGCGTAGATGCCCGCAGCACGCGCCTTGCGGATCTCGTCCGTCGCGAGGCAGGGCTGACCGCCGCCGCCGACGCAGCCGCCGCGGCACGCCATCACTTCGATGAAGTCGTAGCGCGGCTTGACACCGTTCTTGAGGTCTTCGCGGACCTCGTTCAAGACCTTCTCGACGTTGCCCATCTGGTGGGCGACCGCGATGTTGACCTTCGTGCCCTTGATGTCGATCGTCGCCGTCTTGACGCCGTCAAGGCCGCGGATCTCGGTGAACTCGATCGCCGGGGGCTGCGCCTCGCCGGTGATGAGGCAGTAGGCCGTGCGGAGCGCGGCTTCCATCACGCCGCCCGTCACGCCGAAGAGCGTGCCCGCGCCCGTGTAGGAGCCGAGGAGCGTATCCGCACCCTCTTCGGGGAGATTCACGAAGTCGATGCCGGCCGCCTTGATCATGCGGGCGAGTTCGCGGGTCGTCAGGACGACGTCCGTATCCTGCGCACCCGACGCGCTCATGTGCTCGTCGCGGCGGATCTCGAACTTCTTCGCCGTGCAGGGCATGATCGAGGTCATGTGCACCGTCTTGAAGTCGACCTTGTTCTTGTCGGCCCAGTACGTCTTCGCGAGGACGGAGAGCATCTGCTGCGGCGACTTCGCCGTCGAGAAGTTCTCGGTGAAGTCCGGCGCATACTTCTGCATCCAGTCGGTCCACGCCGGGCAGCAGCTCGTGATGAGCGGGAGCTTGCCGTTCTGGGTGAAGCGCTTGATGAACTCCGTGCCTTCCTCCATGATCGTGACATCGGCGGAGAAGTTCGTGTCAAAGACCTTCTTGAAGCCGAGACGGCGGAGCGCGGCGTAGATCTTGCCCGTCGAGAGCTCGCCCGGCTTCATGCCGAACGCCTCGCCGAGCGCGACGCGGACGGCCGGGGCGATCTGAACGACGCACATCTTCGCGGGATCGCGGAGGGCCGCCCAGACCTCGGCGGTCTGGTCGTTCTCGTAGATTGCACCCACGGGGCAGTGCGCGGAGCACTGGCCGCACTTGATGCACGGCGAATCCGCGAGCTTGAGCGACGCGGCCGGGGCCATCACCGTCTGCTCGCCGCGGCCGATGAACTCGAGCGCCCAGACGTTCTGCATTTCCTGGCAGACCTCGGCGCAGCGACCGCACTTGATGCACTTGTCGGGATTGAGGATGATCGTGCCCGTCGATGAGTCGTTCTCGCGGTGGATGACCTCACGCGGGAACGGATTGTCACGGACGCCGAAGTCGGAGGCGAGCTTCTGGAGCTCGCAGTTCCCGGAACGCGGGCACTGCAGGCAGTCGTTCGGATGGTTCGCGAGGATGAGCTCCAAGACCGTGCGACGCGTCTCGACGATCTCGGGATCGTGCGTGATGACGCGCATGCCCTCGCGGACCTTCGCGACGCAGGCACGGACGAGCTTGCGCGACGGTTTCCACTTCGTCGGGTCCTTGCGGTCCTGCTGGAGCTCGCGGACGACGCAGATGCCGCAACTCGCGCCCGGCTTCAGGTCGGGATGATAGCACAGGGTCGGGATCGTGACGCCGGCCTTCTTCGCGGCCTGGAGGATGTTCCAGCCCTTCTCAGCCTGCACCTTGATGCCGTTGATTTCGACATTAACAAACTCTGACATTTTTAAATTCCTTATTGAAGGGGTGCGGGGGAACCGGGGTTCCCCCGTCGATTCCATCAGCCGCGAGAAATCGCACCAAACTTACAGGTGTTCATGCACGCGCCGCACTTGACGCACTTCGCCGTGTCGATGACGTGCGGGTTCTTCACCGAACCCGAGATCGCCGAGGCGGGGCACTGGCGGGCGCACATCGTGCAGCCCTTGCACTTCGCCGGGTCGATCTTGTACTTGAGCATCTTCGTGCACTTGCCCGCGCGGCACTTCTTGTCGACGACATGCTCGACGACTTCGTCCTTGAAGTACTTGAGCATCGAGAGGACCGGGTTCGCGGCGGACTGGCCGAGACCGCAGAGCGACGCCTTGCACATCGCCTTGGCGATGCGCTCCATCGCCTCGAGGTCTTCCATCGTGCCGTTGCCTTCGGAGATCTTCGTCAGGTAGTTGAGCAGCTTGCGTCCACCAATACGACACGGCGCGCACTTGCCGCAGCTCTCCTCGACCGTGAAGTCGAGATAGAACTTCGCGATGTCGACGACACAGTCCGTCTCGTCCATGACGATGAGACCGCCCGAGCCCATGATCGAGTCGATCTTCGCGAGCGAACCGAAGTCGATCGGCAGGTCGAGGAACTGCTCGGGGATCATGCCGCCCGAAGGACCGCCCGTCTGGGCCGCCTTGAACTTGTGGCCGCCGCGGATGCCGCCGCCGATGTCGAAGATGATCTCACGAAGCGTCGTACCCATCGGAACTTCAATGAGCCCCGAGTTGTTGACCTTGCCCGTGAGCGCGAAGACCTTCGTGCCGGGGGTGTCGGGCGTGCCGATCTTGTTGAACCAGTCGGCGCCCTTGTTGATGATGACCGGGATCGTGGCGAGCGTCTCGACGTTGTTGATGACCGTCGGACGCGCCCAGAGACCGGCGACGACGCTGTTTGGCGGCTTCGGACGCGGCATGCCGCGCTTGCCTTCGATCGAATGCTGCAGGGCCGTGCCTTCGCCGCAGACGAACGCACCCGCACCGAAGCGCAGCTCGATGTCGAAGTTGAAGCCCGAGCCGAGGATGTTCTCGCCCAGGAGACCCATCTCGTGCGCCTGGCCGATCGCGACCTGGAGACGCTCGATGGCGAGCGGATATTCCGCGCGGATGTAAATGTAGCCCTTGTCGGCGCCGACGGCGTAGCCGCCGATCACCATCGCCTCGAGGACGGAGTGGGGGTCGCCTTCGAGCGTCGCACGGTCCATGTACGCACCCGGGTCGCCCTCGTCCGCGTTGCAGATCATGTACTTCTGCCCCTTCGGCTGCTTCGCCGCCGATTCCCACTTCACGCCGGTCGGGAAGCCCGCACCGCCGCGGCCGCGGAGACCCGACTTCTTCATCTCCTCGACGACCTGCTCGGGCGTCATCTCGAAGAGCACCTTCTCGAGCGCCTTGTAGCCATCACGCGCGATGTAGTCCTCGATCTTCTCGGGATTGATCACGCCGCAGTTGCGCAGGACGATACGGAACTGCTTCTTGTAGAACGGGATGTTCGCCTCGGCGTGCGGATTCTCCGCCTGCGAGGGATCGTAGCAGAGACGCCCGACGACGCGGCCCTTCACGAGGTGCTCGGCGACGATCTCCTTGACGTCCTCGGTCTTCACGTGGACGTAGAACGTGCCCTGAGGCATGATCTTGACGATCGGACCCTGCTCGCAGAAGCCGAGACAGCCCGTCTGGAGAACCTCGACCTTGCCGGCGAGACCGGCCGCCTCGAGCTCCTTCTTGAACGCAGCCGTGATGTTGTTCGAGCCGCTCGAGCTGCACGCCGAGCCGCCGCAGATGAGGACGTGTGATTCGATAGCCATGTCCTTACGCCTCCTTGATGATGTCCACCGACGGCTTCTCGAGGACGAGGTCCTTGAGGACCGCCTTGCCGACGAGATGCGTGTTGATGATCTGCTCAACCGCCGCGCCCTTCACATCGCCGTACACGGTCGGCTCCATGCCGGGAACCGTCACTTCGATCGTGGGCTCGTGCTGGCAGAAGCCCATGCAGCCGGTCTGGCTGACGAGGACATCCGTCATGCCGCGCACCAGGAGCTGTTCGATGAACGCATCGAACGTCTCCTTCGCGCCTGCCGCGATGCCGCAGGTGCCCATCGAGATGATGATGCGCGCACCCTTGTTCTCGGCATCGCGCATTTCCATGCCCTTCTTCGTCGCGTCACGAAGCGCACGAAGATCCGCCAAAGTCAATTTCGCCATTTGCCCTTCTCCTTAACCGAGCTTACGATACTGTTCGATGATGCTGGGAACGTCCTTCGACGTCAAGCGGCCGTGGACGTTGCCGTTCACGACGATGACCGGCGCTAGACCGCAGCAGCCGAGGCAGCGGACGGCTTCGATCGAGAACAGGCCGTCGGCCGTCGTCGCGTTGAGGCCGATGCCGAGTTCCTTTTCCAACGTCTTCAAAAGGTCGTCGCCGCCGCGGATGTAGCACGCGGTGCCGAGGCAGACCTGGATCTTGTACTTGCCCGCCTTCTGGAGCTTGAAGAAATTGTAGAACGTGACAACACCGTAGATCTTCGCAAGCGGAACGTCGAGACGCTCAGAGATTTCGATGGCGATGTTTCGGGGAATGTACCCGTAGGCCTGCTGAACCTGGTGGAGAACCATGATCAGGTTGCCGGGCTTCGACTTCCATTCTTCGATGAATGCCGAGATCTGCGGCGTCATCGTTTCGATCGTTTCGTTCATTGCTGAGTGTATCCTTGGATTAGTAAATCGATTATCGATAATAATAGCACAATACTTTCAAGTTAGTCAACGCTAAAAGGCCTCGGGCTTGCGCCACCAGGAGAGATATTCGATGTTGCCCATTTCCTTGCCCTTGATCGGCGATTCGGCCAGGCCCAGGAGTTCGAGCCCCAGTTCCGCGGTCGCGAACTTGACGATCATGTCACGTGCCTCCAGGCGCAGTTTCTCGTCGCGGACAAGTCCACCCGGGGCATTGCCCTTGCCGACTTCGAACTGCGGCTTGATGAGCGCGACGATCTGGCCGCCCGGCGCAAGGACGTCGCGAATCGGCGGCAGAATGAGCTTCAGGGAAATGAAGGAGACGTCCGTCACCGCCAGCGTCGGCATGTCCGGAAGATCCTCCGCCTTCATGAAACGCGCGTTGTAGTTCTCGCGTACCCAGACGCGCGGATCACTGCGAAGCTTGTACGCGAGCTGGTTCGTGCCCACGTCGACCGCCATCACCTTCGTCGCGCCGTTCTGCAACAAACAGTCGGTGAAACCACCCGTCGAGGAGCCGACGTCGAGGCAGATGCGGCCTTCGGCTGCGAGGTGGAGAGAAGAGGTGGAGACGGAGAGAGCGGTTTGGCTTGAAGACGCCGCGGGCGAGACGCACCGCGGTACGGGATTGCCCCAAAGGGCGAATGCTCCGGCGAGTTTCTCGCCGCCTCGGGAGACGAAGCGCGGGGGCTTCTCCACCTCCACCTCCATCTCCACCTCCACCTGTCTTGATGCCTTTGTCTCAACTTGTCCCGCGACGCGCACCTCGCCGGCAAGAATCAACGCCTGGGCGCGCGTCCGCGAGTCCGCGAGCCCGCGCTCGACGAGAAGGACATCCAGCCGCTTCTTCATTTCGTCAGGTACTCGACCTTGCGCACGAACTGACGCGGAATCGGATAGTCCGTGCCCGGCTTCGTCTCAATCACGATCGTAGCCTCGTTCTGCGACTTGTAGACACCGCGAAAGACACCGTTCACTGTCGTGACCTCGATGTTCGGGATGAAGGCCCGCTTGAGCGACACGCGATTGAGGTGCGCGGTCTCCTTGGCCGCGACTTGCGTCGTGCGAACGGCTTCCAGGAACCCGTCGCGGCGAATCGTCACCGTATGCTCACCTTCCATCACGTTGTCGATCGTAAAGAGATCGCTCGGCTCGGAATCGTCGCCGCCCGAGGACTTCGTCACGCCCACCCGCCGGCCGTCAAGGCAGATCTCGGCCCCAGCAGGAACCGTACGGACGTCGATCTTGCCCATCATGTTCGAAAGCCGGAACTCCTCGCGCACCGAAGCCCCGTTGCCAATCGTGATGACGCGCGTCATTGTCGCAAACCCGTCCGCCTCGCACCGCACGGTGTAATCGCCCGGCTTGAGCCCGGGAATCGTGAGCGGACCACGACCGCGCGCCTCGTCGTTCACGTAGAACGAGGCGCTCGCCGGCGTGGAGAGAAGATGTAGCGTACCGGGAAGCCCCTCGAGCGTGATGGACAGCGTCTGCTGTTCGCCGGCATTCATCCGAAGCTCACGCACCTCGTCCTTGAAGCCGTCCAACTTGAATTTGACCGTCGCCGTGCCCTTCGGAATATCCCTGACGAGCAACGGCGTCGTGCCGCGGACGATGCCATTGACCATAACCTCCGCCCCCGACGGATCGGTGATCAGGTTGACGACGCCCGAATCGAGCATCAGCTTCTCCTCACGGATCAGCGGCTCGCGGCCATTGAACTTCACGGTGATCGTCTGCTCGCGATAGCCGGGCTTCGACAGCTTGACCGTATGGGTATCCTTTGCCGTGAGCGTGCCGATGAAACGCGGCGTCACGCCGGCGGAAACGCCGTCGATCTTGATGTGACAGCCTTCCGGATCGGTCTTGAGCAGCAACAGTCCCTTCTCTTCCTCAAGAATGACGCTCTTGTCGATTGACGGCCCCTCGTTCGTGTTGATGAAATCATCCGCGTCAACATAGCCGTTCAGCCTGAACTTCACGTGGTGGCGCCCCGGCTCCAGGTCGAAGAGCATCAGCGGCGAAGGACCGCGATTGACGCCGTCGACGAAGACCAACGCGCCGGCCGGCTGGCTCGACAGGTTCACTCGCGTCATGACCCGCTCCTGGGCAACGGCGGGGAACGCAACGGTGAGAGACAGGAGGACTGCGGACACAAGACTCAGGACCGCGGGGATCTTTCTCGACATCACCTTCACCTTCGCCTTCATCTTATTTCCCTCCTTTCTTCCTGAGATTGTTCTCCGCCGAGACAAGCTTCTGCCGCGCGTCGCGATTGCGGTCGTCCTTTCGGTCGGGCACCATCTCCAAAAGGATCTTCAGTTCGTCCCGCGCCGTCTCCCACTGCGAGAGATTCAGCGCGCGGTCCGCAAGGAAGCGCTGGTCTGTGTAGCGCTTGTCAAGTTCGGCCTTCGCCTTCGTCAGACCCTCGTTCGCCTCCGCCATGCAGTCCGGCTTCGGATCGACGGTCTCCAGATAGAAGCGCGCCTCCTCAAATGAGACGATCGCCGCGGCGAGATTGCCGTGGTTGACGTCGCGGTCTTCCCACTTCGACTGTCCGAGACGCACAGCCTGCTCGGCGAGCTCGATCAGCTTCTCGCGCGAATAGGCGATCGCCCAGACGCCGAGTTCGCTTTTCGAGAAGGACTCGAGCTTCTCCCGGAGCGCGGCGAACGCCTCAGGTTCCTGCGTGTTCACAACCCTGACGGTCTTCACGCGCGTCGAATAGACCACCTTCAGCGTCAGGGCGTCAAGCGCCGGCGGATCGGGTTCGAATCCCGAATAGGAGTCGTCCAGCCCCATCACCGTCTTGTAGTTGAGGATCTGGTTGAGCTCGGCAACGCCCTCGGGCGACAGCACTTTCGTCTTCGGCGCCATGTGGCGATTGTTCGACGTGTCATCAATCTTCACGACCAACTGTCCGTCAGTCGCCGCCGTGAGCGCATAGCGAAAGATTCCCGCCGAATCCGCTCGGACCTTCTCGTAGACGACCTCCCGAACGACCGGAGTCTCCGCAGCCACCGGCACGGGAACCGTCGGCTCCTCGACCGGCGCCAGCAGAATCGTCACAATCGCGGTGATCGGCACGAGAACAGCCACCACCCAGAGGATGCGCAAGATCGGGGGGCGTCCCTTCGCGCCAGAACCCGTCCCGACCGACCCGGCGGCGGGCGGCACGGAAGAAGTCCCCAGGCCTAAGTCAACTGCGCCGGCCGGTGCGACAGGCGCGTCAGGCTTCGGATCGCCCACGGCAATGATCGTCGTACCGACCTCGATGATGTCGCCTTCTTTCAGGTCGACGGGGTCGCTCCCGATCGGTTCACCGTTCACCACCGTGCCGTTCGCGCTCGCGAGGTCCGTCACACGGATACCCGTCTCACCAATCCGCTCGAAAAGACAATGGTTGCGGGAAAGCTCCTCGTCGGGAACGTGGATGTCGTTGGATGACGAACGTCCGAGACGCAGCGTCCCTTCGCCGACTTCAAAGCGGCGTCCCCTCAGGTCGCCGGACAGAATCACCAGTTCAGGTCGTTTGGCCATCAGAACATTCCTTTCAACGCCTGGGAAAGCACGGGTCCCAGAAGGATGATGAACACGGCAGGGAAAATGCAGAGCATCAGCGGCCCCAACATCTTGACAGGAGCCTCCGCCGCCAGTTTCTCGGCCCGGTCGAAGCGCCGGGACCGCAGCTGCTCGGACTGGATGCGCAGGATCGAGCCGATCGAGACGCCCAGTTCGTCCGCCTGGATGAGGGCGAAGGCGACGGACTTGAGATCGGGCTGCTTGACGCGCTCGGCCATGTTGCGAAGCGCATCACGCCGAGACGATCCGACCTGAATTTCCTTCGTCATGCGAAGAAGTTCCTCGTTTAGTGGATCGAGCCGCCTCGACTGGCAGTTGCGCTGGAGGGCGCTGATGAAATCCATGCCCGCCTCGACGGACAGGGTCAGGATGTCCAGCACGAACGGCAGCGCCTTCTGAATCGAAAGATGCCGACGCTTCAGAACGCCGCGAAGCCACATAAGGGGCTGGACATGCGCGTAGAAAACACCCAGGACGAGCAGCATCACGCCCGTCTCGGGTCCCGTCTCCAACAACGTCGGCATCACGGCGAAACCGAAGAGGGCCAGGAGCGGCGCCACAGCAATCGGCACCAGGAACTTGAGCGCCACAAATTCACGCCCCGACAGGAGTCCCTCGAACCCGGACGAGACGAGCATCTCGTCCGCCGCCATGACCTGTTGCGCAAACATCGGCCGCGAGACGAGCGGCAGCAGATTGCCGACAAACGGCAGCAATGCCCGATACAGGAGCGGAATCGCCCGCTCCTGCTGACGCCCATCCGCCAGCGTGACGTACGTCACTTCCCGAGCAACGGCCGCAAGGTACCCCGCCACGCCCGCCACCGCCAGCGCCCAGGATACAATTACCGATATCGACAGCAAGTTTTCCACCGTCCACCTCAACCTTCGACCTCAACCTTCACCCAATCAGGTCACAGGCGTCCCGCCATGAGCCGGATCGAGCGGCGAGACGACACCGCCCGACACGCCCGGTTCGCCCGCGTAAAGAATCATGCCCTCGGAAACGCCGACGGACATCTTGCGCGGCGCGAGGTTCGCGACAAACACGACCTCCTTGCCGACGAGCGCCGCCGGATCGGGATACGCCCCGCGGATGCCCGAGAAGATCGTACGCTTGCCGAGAGAACCCGCATCCAGCACGAACTTGAGGAGCTTCGACGACTTCGGCACGATCTCGCACGACTCGACGACACCGACGCGCAGGTCGAGCTTCTCGAAGTCGGGGAAGGCGATCTCGCTCTTCAGCTCCGCGGCCGGGGCGGCCTGCGGTACGGGAGCGGACTTGTTCTTCGACGCGCGGCTCTCGTGCGCGACTTCGCCTGTCTCGGCCGGTTTGACCATCGCCTGCGCGACCATCGCCTCGACCTGCTTCGCGTCGATGCGCGAGGCGAGGTACTCGTACGCGCCAAGCGTCGTCCCTTCGATGATCGTATCGCGCGACTCCCACGTCCACGCCGTCTCGCCGAAGAGCTTCATCGCCTTCTCGGCATAGGCGGGGAGGATCGGCTGGAGGTAGATCGCGAGGATGCGAAAGGCGTTGAGCGCGGCAGTGAGCGTCACGCGCGTCCCCTCGGCATCGGTCTTCACCGTCTTCCAGGGCTCCTTCTTGTCGAAGTATTCGTTCGCCGCGTCCGCGAGCTTGCAGATCTCGACGACGACCTGGTTGAAGCGACGGTCCTCGTAGAACTTCGCGATCGTCTCGCCGCCGTCGCGGAGTTTCTGAAGGAGGGAAAGTTCTTCCTGACGAGGCAGGAGTGCCTCGTCCCCGTTGCCGCCCGATAGCGGGGACGCGACACTCTTGTCGCGTCGCTCAGACGACAACACCGCGAGCTTTCCATCGAACTTCTTCTGGAGCATCTGCGCAGAACGCGAGGCGATGTTCGTGATCTTGCCGACAAGGTCGGAGTTGACGCGCTGGACAAAGTCCGTGAGGTTCAGGTCCATGTCGTCGACCGTGCCGCCAAGCTTCGCCGCGTAGTAGTAGCGGAGCGCATCCGCCGGCAGGTTGTCGAGGTACGTGCGCGCATTGACGAACGTGCCCTTCGACTTGGACATCTTCTCGCCATTGACCGTGAGGAAGCCGTGGACGAACACCTTGTTCGGACCCTTGAAGCCCGCCGCATGCAGCATCCCCGGCCAGAACAGGCAGTGGAAGCGGATGATGTCCTTGCCGATAAAGTGGTAGAGTTCCGTACCGCGGTGCGTCTCGCCTGCGGCGGCCCCTAGCCCCCCCGCGCCCGCGGCGCTGGTCGGCCAATACTCCTCCAGCGTCTTACCGTTCTTCTCGCACCAGTTCTTCAGCGAAGCGATATATCCAATGGGAGCATCAACCCAGACGTAGAAGAACTTGTCCTTATATCCCGGAATCTCGAAGCCGAAATACGGCGCGTCGCGCGAGATGCACCAGCCGCGGAGCGGCTCCTTGAACCATTCGAGAAGCTTATTCGAGACATCGCTCGTCGTGTGGTCCGGAATCCACTTCTCGAGATAATCATGCTGCGGCTCGAGTTCAAAGTAGAGGTGCTCCGTCTCCTTCACGACCGGCGTCGCGCCGCACGTCGTGCAGACGGGCGAGCCGAGCTCCTCGGCGCCGTAGGTCGCGCCGCACTTGTCGCAGCTGTCGCCGTACTGGCCCTCCGCGCCGCACTTCGGGCACGTGCCCTTCACGAAGCGGTCGGGGAGGAACATGTGGCAGTGCTCGCAGTAGAGCTGGGGCGTCGTCTTCTTCGTGATGCCGCCCGAGGCCTCCATCGCCTTGAAGAACTGCTCGGAAAGCGCCTTGTTCTCGGGCGAGTTCGTCGAGTAGTAGTTGTCAAACCTGATCTGGAAGTCGGTGAAGTCCTTGAGGTGCAGCGCGCGCGAGCGCGCGATCAGCTCCTCGGGCGTGATGCCCTCCTTGCGCGCGCGGATCATGATCGGCGTGCCGTGCGTATCGTCAGCACAAACATACACGCAGTCGTGCCCGCGCAGCTTCTGGAACCGCACCCAGAAATCGGTCTGCACGTACTCGACCAAATGACCCAGATGAATGTCTCCGTTCGCATACGGAAGCGCACTCGTGACGACAATCTTTCTCTTCTCTGCCATAAATCTCCTCACATTACTCGATATTATAGCAAAATCGCCGCCCTCACGGCAAAAGGTTGCGGATCAGGCATCCCACGATCACCGAAAAATCGACTGTCGGCCAGGAGCCGGGCTCGACCTTCGGCGTCCGCACCACGATTGGCGGATAGCCAAGACGCTTCAGGTGGCGCGTGATCGCGGCGACCGCATCGGCGTCGATCTTCTCATTCGCCTCGGGATGGTAATTATGCACCACGCCCACGACCGTCATCCCGCGGAGCTTCGCCGCCTCGAGCGAGAGAAGCGCGTGGTTGATCGCGCCGAGCTTCCCGCATGTGACAAGCACGAGCGGCCAGCCCTCTTGCGCCGCGAAATCGGCGGAGAGCACGTCCTTTGTGAGCGGCACGTCGAGTCCGCCCGCCGATTCGACGAGCACGATCTCGTGACGCGCGGCACAGGACTTCACGGCGTCGGAAATCTTCTGGAGGTCGACCGTGCGGCCTTCGAGTCCCGCCGCGAGATACGGCGAGGACGGAAACTTGAAGATCTGCGGGGCGGTCAGTCCCGCGAGATCTTCGGGACGCTTCGCCTCGCCGCAGATTTCGCGATGAAGGTCGATGTCCTCGGAATAGCCGTCATTCCCGGTCTGCACCATCTTGACCGTAATGACGTCGCGTCCCGCCGCGAGGAGTGACTTCGCCATCAGTCCCGTGACAATCGTCTTGCCAATGCCCGTGTCGATGCCCGACACCCAAAAGACCCGACCCATTTTCGCAACAGTCCTTACGATTCGAACGGACGCACCCTGAGCGTCGCCCCGAGCGACTCGGCGATCGCGCGGCACTTCTTCTGGTTTTCCTTCGAGGTCACCGGCTCGTCCACAACCGTCATCACGACCTTCGACACGACCGCCGCACACGCCTTCGTGTACGCGAGCATCGCCGCGTAGCTCTCGGGACCGAACTTCGGATGACAGATGCGGAAGTACTCATCCGCATCGGGCGTGTTGAGCGAAATGGAGACCGTATCGATGAGACCTTTCAAATCACCCGCCGTCGCACGTCCGTGAATCAGGTCCGCAAGCCCGTTCGTATTGATGCGGATCGGCAGATTCGGCGCGATCTCGCGCACGTGCCGCGCCACCGCGAGCAAATCGTCGAGCCGTTCCGTCGGCTCCCCGTAGCCGCAGAAGACAAGTTCCGTGAACTCCGTACCGTCGCTGTCCTCAGCGACAGGCGCTCTCCCAGTCCCCTCGCCCCGCAGCAAGAACCCATCGACAGCGGCGATAACTTCTTCCACGCTCGGCTCGTGGTCGAGCCAGAGGTTTCCCGAGCCGTAGATGCCGGGACCGTTCTGGCGCAGGCAGAACTCGCAGGCACACGGACAGCGGTTCGTGAGATTGACGTAAAGACCGGTTCTGACAGGATACACGATTACCATAGCTCGTTCAGGATTTCCTCAAAGGGCAGACCGTCCGTCGTTGGAATCTGCATCGCCTCTGCCCGCGCGACGGCATGCGAGACAAACGTGACCGCCGCGCGCACGGCTTCGGCAAGCGGCTTGCCATTGACGAGGCCGCCCAGGATCACCGACGCGAAGACGTCGCCCGTGCCACTGCGGTCGGGTCCGATCTTCGCCGTCGCAATCGTCTCGAGCGGCGCGTTCGGCGTATAGACATAATTGACGAGATACCCCTCACGCGGGACGCCCGTGATGACGAGCCCCTTCGTGCGCGGCGTCGCGAGAGAGGCGGCGAGCTCGCCGATTTCCTTCTCGGACATCTCGGGATCATACGACCGATCCGCGAGCACGCACGCTTCCGTCAAGTTCGGCGCGAGATAATCGGCGATCAGCACCAGCGCCCGCAAACCCTCGGCTACCTCGCGACGAAAACTCGGATAGAGCTTGCCGTAGTCGCCCATCACGGGATCGACGAAGGTAAGAGGTGGAGGTTGAAGGTGGCGGTGGAGATCGGATGAAAAGTTTTCGATGAAGCGGCGGACGTAGCCGATTTGACGTTCGGAGGCGAGGTAGCCGGAGGCGATGGCTGAGAAGGAAAGCCCCGTCGCCTGCCAGTCGGCGATGTAGGCGTCCATCCGGTCGGTCATGTCGGCATACGAGAAATTCTTGAAACCCGTATGATTCGTGAAGACCGCCGTCGGTACGGCGCAACACTGGATCCGCATCGCGGCCAAAATCGGCACGGACGCCGCAAGCGAGCAGCGTCCGAAACTCGAGTAGTCATTGATGACCGCGACCTTCTTCTGGCGATTGTGGTCCACTTCCGTCAGAACCTGCCGTCCCGCATCCGCACTTATTCCCACTCGATTGTAGCCGGCGGCTTCGACGAGATGTCGTAGACGACGCGGTTGATGCCGCGCACCTCGTTGATGATGCGGTTGGACATCGTCGCGAGCGTCTCGTACGGCAGATGCGTCCAGTCGGCCGTCATCGCGTCGATCGAGTTCACCGAGCGGATCGCGCAGGTGTACTCGTACGTGCGCTGATCGCCCATGACGCCGACCGACTTGACCGGCAGGAGCACCGCGAAGGTCTGCCAGATCGTCTTGTACTCGGGAAGCTTCTTGACCTCTTCCTGCACGCGGAGGTCCGCCTGCTGGAGAAGCTTCACCTTCGCTTCGGTGACTTCGCCGAGGATGCGCACGCCGAGGCCGGGGCCCGGGAACGGCTGGCGGTCGAGGAGCTCGGAGTCCATGCCCAGGACGCGGCCGACGGCGCGGACCTCGTCCTTGAAGAGGTCGCGCAGGGGCTCGACGAGCTCGAACTTGAGGTCCGGCGGAAGGCCGCCCACGTTGTGGTGCGACTTGATTGTCTGGGACGGCCCCTTCAGTGCGCTCGAGCTCTCGATCACGTCCGGATAGATCGTGCCCTGGCCGAGGAACTTCGCGCTCTTGAACTTGCGCGCCTCTTCGGCGAAGACGTTGATGAACTCGCGGCCGATGATCTTGCGCTTCTGCTCGGGATCGCTCACGCCCTTCAAGGCCGTGTAGAAGCGCTGCGCCGCGTGGGCGATGTGGAGATCGAGGTCGAGCTTCGAGCGGAACATCTCCTCGACCTGCTTGTCCTCATCGTAGCGGAGAAGCCCGTTGTCGACGAAAATGCAGTGAAGGCGCTTGCCGATCGCCTTGTGGAGGAGGACCGCGACGACGGACGAGTCGACGCCGCCCGAGAGGCCGAGGACGACTTCCTCGTCGCCGACCTGCTCCTTCAGCTTCTCGACCGTCTCCTCGATCCAGCTCGAGAGCTTCCAGTCGGCCTTGCAGCCGCAGATCTTGAAGAGGAAGTTACCGAGGATCTGGTTGCCGTGCTGCGTGTGAACGACCTCGGGATGGAACTGGATCGCGTAGAAGCGCTTCCCCTCGTTGCGGATCGCCGCGTACGGGCAGTTGCCGCTCGTCGCCGAGACCTGGAAGCCCTCCGGGATTTTCGAGACGCGGTCGCCGTGGCTCATCCAGACGATGAACTTCTCGGGAAGTCCCGCAAAAAGCTCGTTGCCCGGAACGGTCGTCATCTCGGTCTTGCCGTACTCGCGCTCCGTGCCGGGCTCGACCGCGCCGCCGAGCTGCTGGCTCATGAGCTGCATGCCGTAGCAGACGCCCAACACCGGCACGCCCAGGTTGAAGATCTCGGGATCGATCCCCGGCGCACCTTCCTCGAACACGCTGTTCGGCCCGCCCGAGAGGATGATACCCTGCGGCAAGTTCTCGCGGAGCTTCGCCGCCGGCGTATCGAAGCGGATGATCTCCGAAAAGACCTGCTGTTCGCGAATGCGCCGCGCAATGAGCTGCGTGTACTGTGAACCGTAGTCGAGAATGACGATACGCTGAAACTTCGAGTGATCAGTAGCCATAGTTAGTCCTTAAATGAAATCCACCCATATTATACCAAAAGAACACCCCTCCACGCCAAAGAGACCCGACATTCGCGTGAGTCGCATGACTCCATCAATAGACGAAGAGAATCTCGCGGTACTTCGGGAGGGGCCAGCGGGCGTCGTCGACGAGGCCTTCGAGACGGTCGACCGTCTTGCGGAGATCCGCCATCGTCGCGAGCTGCTTCTTCGTATCCTCGCGACCGATCGCCTTCTCGAGCGCGTCGCACTTGAAGTGGAGGTCGTCGAGTCCTGCGCCCAGCTTGAGCGAGAGCGCGGTGAGCCCGCGGATGCCGGCCTTGAGCCCGTCCTTCTTCGCCTGGCCGATCGCCGAGGCGAGGCGCGAGAACTCGTCCGCCACCACAGGACGCACCATCGAGCGCGCAATCTCGAGCGCGATGCCCGCCTCGATGCGGATGCGCCGCGTGTAGTCCTCGCGGCCGATCTCCCATCGGCTCAGCATCTCGGTCTTCGTAAGGACGCCATACTTCTCGAAGAGCGCGATGTTCGCCGGATCCTTCAGCGGCTCGAGCGCCGCGGGCGTGTCCTTGAGATTCGGGAGCTTCAGCTTCGCCGCCTCCTTCAGCCAGTCCGCCGAATAGCCGTCACCCGAGAAGACGATGCGGCGGTGCGCCTTCACGAGCCGCTGCAGAAGCTTCTGCAGGTTCTCGTTGAAGTCGCCGTCCATCGCCTCAAGCTTGTCGCAGATCGCGTCAATCGACTCGGCGACGATCGTGTTGAGCACCATCTGGCTCTGCGCGCAGTTCTGCGAGGAGCCCGGCGCGCGGAACTCGAACTTGTTGCCCGTGAAGGCGAACGGCGAGG
>CAMAHK010000033.1 GCA_945834475.1 uncultured Verrucomicrobiota bacterium | reverse complement strand
CAGCCCACGACGAAGACCGTGCTCGAGCTCAACGACGCCGATCCCAAGAAGGGCGGCGCGGTCGCGAAGAAGATGCTCGAGGATGCGGGCCTGCCCGTCACCGACGAGAACATCTTCATCGCCGCCTCCTGCAAGGAGAAGGGCATTCTCTTCCTCAAGGATCCGTCGAAGGCACCGATGGGTTGCCGGTTTGCGAGCGAAGCGAAGCCCTCCGTAGCCGGCGGAGCCGCGAAGGGGGGCATCACGATCACCATCAACGGCAAGGCCTATGGCGTCGAGATCAAGGGCGACGGCAAGGCGGTCGTCAACGGCAAGCCGGTCGACTTCAAGGCCGAGGCGGGCATCAAGGCGGCTTCGGCCGCGGCAGCAGCTCCCGCGGGCGGCACCGAGGTCAAGGCCCCGACGCCGGGCACGATTCTCCGCGTTACCGCGCAGAACGGTTCGGCCATCAAGAAGGGCGACGAGATCCTCGTCATGGACGTCATGAAGATGGAGACGCCGGTCACGGCGCCGTGCGACGGCACGGTGAACGTCAACGTCGCGGCAGCCGACAAGGTTGCGACGGGCGATGTTCTGGCGACGATTGGTTGAGAGGAATAATCGAATAATCGAATAATCGAATAATTGAATAATCGAATGTAAACGCTCAAGGTAAAACTCTAGCATCTCTCAATTCGATTATTCGATTATTCTAGATTATTCGATTATTCCACCAATTCGATTATTCCGATTATTCGATTATTCGATTATTTATAAAGTGGAATGAATTCAATGAAAAAAATCTTTCTGGCACTCCTCATGGCGGCGGGCTGCTTTGCGGCTCAGGCGGCCGACGAGGCGGCTCCCGCGAAGTGGGAGCAGACGCTCAAGCGCGTCATCAACCTCAAGGATGACACGGGTATTTCGGGCTTCATGAAGAAGGCCGCGCCCGCGTACATCACGGGCGACTTCGACGAAGCCGACCGTCCCGAGAAGAAGCCGTATTCGGCGAACCGCAACGGTTACTACGACAAGGACCTCAACTGGGTCGGCGGTTACTTCGAGGGCGGCACGGGCAAGTTCGTTCACGGTCACAAGGTGGAAGTCCTCGGCGGAATGCCCTATGGTCTCGGCCAGCTCATCATGATCCCGCTCTGTCTCGTCATGATGTACCTCGCGATCGTCAAGGGCTTCGAGCCGCTCCTCCTCCTTCCGATCGGCTTCGGCGGTCTCCTCGCGAACTGTCCGCTCTCGGGCGTGACGACGCCGGAGATGATGCACTCGGGGCTCATCACGTGGACGGCTTCCGCAGCGGGCGAGATGGTTCCTGCGATGACGCAGGGCATCGTCGAGCCGGGCGGCTTCCTCTACTACTTCTTCCACTTCGGCATTGATACGGGCGTCTTCCCGATCATGATCTTCATGGGCGTTGGCGCGATGACCGACTTCGCCCCGCTGATCGCGAATCCGAAGATGGCGCTCCTCGGCGGTGCCGCGCAGTTCGGCATCTTCTTCGCGCTCTTCGGTGCGCTGGGCTTGGCGGCGGTCTTCGGCGCGGACTTCTTCGGCGGCGTCGATCCCGTGAAGGCGGCGGCCTCGATCGGCATCATCGGCGGCGCCGACGGTCCGACGGCCATCTGGCTCACCTCGCGTCTCGCCCCGGACCTCCTCGGCGCGATCGCGGTCGCGGCGTACTCCTACATGGCGCTCGTCCCGATCATCCAGCCGCCGATCATGAACGCGCTCACGACGAAGGAAGAGCGTGCGATCAAGATGCCGCCGCTCCGTGAGGTGACGAAGATCGAGAAGATCTGCTTCCCGCTGATCGTCCTGCTCCTCTGCGCGGTCCTCCTGCCGTCCGCCGTGCCGCTCATCGGCGCGATGATGCTCGGCAACCTCGCGAAGGAAGTCGGTCCCTCGGTCGCGCGTATCGCCGACACGATGTCGAACGCGCTGATCAACATCGTCACGATCATGCTCGGCCTCTCGGTCGGCTCGAAGCTCGCGTGCGAGAAGTTCCTCTCGGGGACGACCCTCGGCATTCTCGCCCTCGGCCTCTGCGCGTTCTGCGTCGGCACGGCGGCGGGCGTTCTCATGGCGAAGCTCATGAACGTCTTCTCGAAGACGAAGGTGAATCCGCTCATCGGTTCCGCCGGCGTTTCGGCCGTTCCGATGGCCGCGCGCGTCTCCAATAAGGTTGCGCTTCAGAACGATCCGACGAACTTCATCATCATGCAGGCGATGGGTCCGAACGTTTCGGGCGTCATCGGCTCGGCGGTCGTCGCGGGCGTTCTTTACACGCTCTGCCGCTAAACGTAAACAACAGTCCTGTGATTGAATACCGGTCATGAAGAATAATCCGATCAAGATTCGTATTACTGACACGACGCTGCGCGACGCGCACCAGTCTCTCTGGGCGACGCGCATGCGGACGGATGACATCCTGAAGATCGCCGAGACGATCGACAACGCCGGCTTCTACTCGCTCGAGTGCTGGGGCGGCGCGACGTTCGACGTGTGCATGCGCTTCCTGCGGGAGAATCCGTGGGAGCGTCTGCGCCAGATCAAGAAGGTCTGCAAGAAGACGCCGTTGCAGATGCTCTTCCGCGGCCAGAACATCCTCGGCTACAAGCACTATCCGGACGACATCGTCGACCGCTTCACGGCGCTCGCGTGCGAGAACGGCATGGACATCTTCCGCGTCTTCGACGCGCTCAATGATCCGCGCAACCTCGAGACGGCGATTAAGTGCGTGAAGAAGTACGGCGGTCACGCCCAGGGCACCTTGTGCTACACGACCTCGCCTGTCCACACGGTCGAGAAGTACGTCGAGCTCGCCAAGGAGCAGGAGGCGATGGGCATCGACTCGCTCTGCATCAAGGACATGGCGGGCATCCTCACGCCGGGCGCGGCGCGCGAACTCGTCGCAGCGCTCAAGAAGGCGCTTCCCGAGATGCCGATCCAGATCCACTCGCACATGACTTCGGGCATGGCGGCGGCGATGTACATGGCGGCGGCGGAAGCCGGTGCCGGCTGCGTCGACTGCGCGATCTCGACGATGAGCTCGTTCTCGAGCCAGCCGCCGACCGAGTCGGTGAAGGTGATCCTCGAATCCGAGGGCTTTGACACGGGCCTCGACACGGCGGCCCTCACGAAGATCAACGCGTACTTCAAGGAACTCAAGGCGAAGCGCCAGCCCGCCTCTTCGTCGAAGGTCGAGGCCGTCGACGCGGGCGTGCTCGTTCACGCGATCCCGGGCGGCATGATCTCGAACCTCCGCTCGCAGCTCGCGCAGCAGGACGCGCTTGATCGTCTCCCCGAGGTTCTCGAGGAGCTCCCGAAGACGCGTGCCGACATGGGCTATCCGCCGCTCGTCACGCCGACCTCGCAGATCGTCGGCGTCCAGTCGGTGCTGAACGTTCTCTCGGGCAAGCGTTTCTCGATGGTGACGGACGAGACGAAGCATTATGCGGCGGGCTACTACGGCCGCACGCCTGCGCCGATCGCCCCGAAGCTCAAGAAGCAGCTCTGCGGCGACCTGAAGCCGATTACGTGCCGTCCCGCCGATCTCCTCAAGCCCGGTCTCGTCGCCGCGGCGAACGAGATTCCGGCGAACACGATCCAGGCCGAAGAGGACATCCTCTCCTACGCGCTCTTCCCGGAAGTCGCCCTCGGTTACTTCAAGTGGCGCAAGGAAGGTGGCCAGATCCCGGCGGACGAGGAAATGAAGAAGGTGGAGGTGGAGGTGAAAGGTGGAGACAAGCCTTCTCAACCTCAACCTTCGACCTCAACCTCTGTTAAGGGCACGCCGGTTCTCGCGCCGCTTAATGGCACCTTCTACCGCAGCGATGCGCCGGGCAAGCCGCCGATGGCGGGCGACGGCGCGGCCGTCAAGGCCGGCGACGCCGTCTGCGTCGTCGAGGCGATGAAGCTCTTCAACCCGATCAAGGCCACGGCCGCGGGCAAGATCACGTTCCTCGTCGAGCACGGCAAGGCGGTGCAGAAGGGACAGCCGATCGCGTCGATCGCCTGATGGCGATCGGACGCGACGAGCGATAAGTGTTAAGTGTTGTGTGATAAGTGAAGGAGAGGGAGGTTCTATGGTACAAGTCAAAGGCAAAGGTCGTAATCCGCGTATCTTGATCGTGACACCGGAGATCACGTATCTTCCGGACGGCATGGGCAACCTCGCCGGCAAGATGTCCGCGAAGGCGGGCGGCATGGCTGACGTGTCGGCCTCTCTCGTCTCCGCGTTGCACGAGCTCGGAGCCGACGTTCACGTGGCCCTGCCGCACTACCGGCGGATGTTCCACGTCGAGACGGCCCAGCTCGTCGCGAACGAGCTTCGCAAGTACAAGAGTCACCTCCCCGACGAGCGCATTCACCTCGCCGAGGACCGCTGCTTCTACTACCGTGACACGGTCTATGACCGCGGCGACGGCAACCTGAAGCTCGCGCTCGCGTTCCAGCGCGAGGTGATTAACAACTGCATTCCCTACGTCCAGCCGGACCTCATCCACTGCAACGACTGGATGACGGGTCTTATCCCCGCTGCGGCGCGCCGCATGGGCATTCCCTGCCTCTTCACGGTGCACAACATCCACACGCAGAAGCTCTCGCTCGCGCAGATCGAGGACTCCGGCATCGACGCGGCGGAGTTCTGGACGAACCTCTACTACAACTATCCGCCGTACAACTACGAGGAGTCGCGCGACCGCAACCTGATCGACCTGCAGGCGTCGGGCTGCTTCGCCGCGCACTTCATCAACACGGTGTCGCCGACGTTCCTCACGGAAATCATCAACGGCTGGCACTCGTTCGTGCCGGACTCAATCCGCAACGAGATCCGCGCCAAGTACAACGCGGGCTGCGCGTCGGGTATTCTCAACGCGCCGGACTCGGCGGACAATCCGGCGACGGACGACAAGATCCCGTTCAAGTACGGTCCCGAGAACCACCGCGAGATGAAGCGCCAGAACAAGCTTGCGCTCCAGCACGCGCTCGGATTGGAGGAAAACGCCGACAAGGCGCTCTTCTTCTGGCCGAGCCGCCTCGATCCGGTGCAGAAGGGCCCGCAGCTCCTGACGGACATCACGTACCGATTCCTCGAGCGTCATCCCGACGCCCAGCTCGCGGTCATCGCGAACGGTCCGTTCCAGCAGCCGTTCTGGGACATCCAGAACTTCCACGGTCTCCACTCGCGTCTCGCGGTCCACAACTTCGACGGACGTCTCTCGCAGCTCGGCTTCGCGGCGTCGGACTTCACGCTGATGCCGTCCTTGTTCGAGCCGTGCGGACTTCCGCAGATGCAGGCGCCGATCTACGGCTCCCTGGCGATCGCCCACAACACGGGCGGACTCCACGACACCGTCGAACCGCTCGACTGGCAGCGTTCGACCGGCAACGGATTCCGCTTTGACAACTACGACTCGAACGGACTCAATTGGGCGATGGACCAGGCGATGGACTTCTTCCATCAGGGTGCCGAGCTCAAGGAGCGCCAGATCGCGCGCATCATGTCCGAGTCCCTCAACCGATTCAACCACAAGGCCTGCGCGCAGGAATACATCAAGCTTTACGAGAAGATGCTCGATCGTCCGCTCGTGACGCGCGACGTTTCCAAAGGCGCGCTGAAGACTCCTGAAATCCATGACTAAAGCAATCGTACAAGCTCTCGAGGACGCGAAGGGCCAGGACATCAAGGTTTACGATGTCCGTGGCACCTCCGGCCTCACCGACTATTTCGTCGTCGCCACCGGTGCGGCGGCTCCGCACCTGAAGGCGCTCGTCAAGGCGCTTCCCAAGAAGGCCTACCGCGTCTCGGGCGATCCCGAGAGCGGCTGGATCGTCGCCGACTACGTCGACGTGATCGTCCATGTCTTTTCGCCGGAAGCCCGCGCCTACTACGCGCTTGAGAAGTTGTGGTCGTAAGTTTCAAGTTTTGACCGTGAAATCTCGTGGCGCCGTATGGACAGTAAACAGAAAATAGTGTATACTACCTAAATCAAACCTTGGAGGAAGAAATCAAATGTCCATTTTCATCGGTTTCCTGTACGTTGTTGAAGTCGTCGTCTGCCTGATGCTCGCGCTTGTCGTGATGCTTCAGAAGCCGAAAGAAGGCGGCCTTGGCGGAGCGATTGGCGGCGGCATGCTCGAGGCTTCGCTCGGTGCAGACGCTGGCAATGTCCTGATCAAGACGACGGCCGTCCTGGGTGCGATTTTCTTGCTGAACACGTTGGTCCTGGCGCGACTCACCTCGACGATCCACTCGCGTTCGCTGATGGCGCGCGAAGCCGAGGCTCCGGCGCAACAGGAAGCTCCGGCGCTCCCCGCCGCTCCCGAGTTGCCGGTTGCCCCGACGCCTGCGCAGTGAAGAAGTTCGTTCTTTTTGTCGCGTCAGGCTTCGGTCTGGGCCTCGTCGCGCCTGTTGCGCCCGGAACGCTTGGTTCGTTGCCGGGCGTTGCGCTTGCCTATGCGGTCTGTTCGCTGCCGTTGTGGTTACAACTCCCCGTCTGTCTGGGGTTTACACTTCTGGCGATTCCGTTCTGCGATGAGGCGGAGAAAATTCTGGGGATCAAGGATGATGGGCGCATTACGGCGGATGAGTGGATGCTCTACCCGATTGCGCTGATCGGCATTCCGCTGGCGTCGCTTCCCTGGTGGTCGATGGTGATCTTCTTCTGTGTGATTCGTGCGGTGGATATTCTCAAGCCTTGGCCGTGTCGCGGTCTGCAGGCCATTCCCGGCGGGCGCGGCATCGTGATTGACGACTTTTTCGCGAACCTTTATTCGCTTGCCATCAACTGGGGGCTCTGTTTCGCGATTTCGGCCTTGGGGTGCCAACTCTCGTTTATCTGATTACCCCTTGCATTGGCGTCCGCGTTTTGGTATACTACGCGGCAATTCATTTGCTGAAGGAGTCAACAAACATGGTTAAGATCAGAATGCGTCGCACGGGGTGCAAGAACCACGCGACCTATCGTATTGTCGCGGCCGACGAGCGTAGCCCGCGCGATGGCAAGTTCCTCGAGATCCTGGGCTGGTACGACACCCAGATCAAGGAAAACAACTTCCAGATCGACCTCGAGAAGGTCGAGAAGTGGATGAAGAACGGTGCGAAGCCGTCGGCGACGGTCGCTTCGCTCATCCGCCGTGCGAAGAACCCCAACCTCAAGCCGCATCACGCGACACCGGCGAAGAAGGCTGAGAAGAAGGCCTAAGGAGGTAAGTCATGGGTATCAAGCTTATCGATAAGATCAACGCCGAGCAGACCGCCGGTCTCGCCGCGAAGAACTTCCCTGAATTCAAGACGGGCGACATCGTTCGCGTCTCGATCAAGATCAAGGAAGGCGACAAGTTCCGCGTTCAGGATTTCGAGGGCAAGGTCCTCGCGATCGACAACGGTCGCACCAACATCACGGGCAACTTCACGGTTTCCCGCGACAGCTACGGCGTCCGCGTGGAGAAGCTCTTCCCGTTCAACAGCCCGTGGATCCAGGCGATCAAGGTCGTCAAGAAGGGCAACGGCTGGCGCGCGAAGCTCTACACCGAGCGTACGTTCTGCTCGCACAAGGCGGTGCGCAAGCTCGTCAAGAAATAAGATTCACCGTCCAATCGGTGAATGGATCGAAGCCCGTCGCGTGATCGCGGCGGGTTTCGTGTTTTGATATAATATTCGCCGTGAATACACACCACCACTGATTAATATGGTAAAACCCAAAATCACCATTTGCATGGGCAGCTCCTGCTTTGCGCGGGGAAACGAACGCAATCTCGCCGTGTGCGAGGAATTCCTCGAGGCTCACGGCCTGCAGGATGAAGTGAATGTCGAACTCGCGGGGTCGCTCTGTATGGGTAATTGTGCGAACGGCCCTGTTGTCGTCGTGGACGGCGTCACGCATACGCGCGTCGACCGTGAGATGATGCGCGAGATCTTGTGCAAGACTTTTGGGGGTTGAGTGGCTGTTACCATGCCGCGGGCGAGACGCACCGCGGTACGGAGTTGGGAGGTTGAGATGACGAGTCCGGTTTATACGATTAAGAACGAATGTCAGGACTGCTACAAGTGCGTGCGGCACTGTCCGGTGAAGGCGATTCGCATTGAGAACGGCGCGGCGAGCGTCATTGCCGAGAGTTGTGTCTCGTGCGGTGAATGCGTCAAGGTGTGTCCCGTTCACGCGAAGAAGATCCGCAGCGACCTCGGCCGTCTGCAGGCGCTGCTCGCGTCCGGCGCGAAGGTCTACGCGTCCATTGCGCCGAGCTTCGCGGGCTATTTCCCTGGTGTCACGATCGAGCAGCTCTCGGGTGCGCTCGAAGCTGTCGGTTTTGCGGGCGTCTCCGAGACGGCGCACGGCGCGGAGTCTGTGAGTGCGCACGTGGCGAAACTCTATCGCGAGGTGCCGCGCTGGTCGGTGATGATCTCGAGCGCGTGTCCCGCCTGCGTCGACTTCATCCGCAAGTACAAGAGCGAGTGGACACCCTACATCTCGCCGCTGCCCTCGCCGGTGAAGGCGCACGTGAAGCTCCTGAAGGAAAAGTGCGGCTCGGACGTGAAGGTCGTCTTCTTCGGTCCCTGCGCGGCGAAGAAGAACGAGGCCGACCGTGCGCCGGACGCGCTCGCGCTCGCGCTCACGTTTGCGGACCTGGAGGAGCTGCTGACGGCGCGTGGACTTTCGCTCGCCGCGGCGAAGGCTGGCGAGCTGGCGCTGGGGCCGGCGGCAGAAGGGCGCTTCTATTCCGTTGAAGGTGGGATGAACGACACGCTTCGGGACGGCACGGATCGCATCCGCTACATTTCCGTCTCGGGACTCGAGGGACTTGACAGGCTTCTCTCGATGCCGCCGCCGCCGAAGAAAAGCGACACGCGGCCGATCTTCATCGAGTGCCTGGCGTGTCCCGGTGGTTGCGTGAACGGTCCCGCGATGAAGGGCGGCTGCACGCTCGCGACGCTCTTGGTGACGGACGCGGCATCGCCGATCCGGTCGTCGGTCGATCGCTGCTTCTCGCATTGCGGCGGGGCGAACTATCCGGCCGAGCCGCAGCGCGAGTCGGCGCACACGGAGATCGAGATCGCCGAGGCGCTCGCCCGCATCGGCAAGTACAGGAAGTCGGACGAACTCAACTGCGGGGCGTGCGGCTATGCGTCTTGCCGTGACTTCGCGAAGGCGATGCTCGACGGCAAGGCCGAGGAGAACATGTGCCACACGTATTTGAAGCACAACTTCGAACGCACCTCGAATGCGCTCATCAAGTACATCCCGGCGGGAGTGGTGCTTGTCGGCGCGGGCGGCACGATTCTTGAGTGCAACCGCCAGTTCGCGGAACTCGTCGGCGCGACGGGCGAGTTCGATGCGCTCGGCTCGCTGGAGGGACTCGACATTGCGGCGCTCCTCCCCGAGTTCGCCTCGCTTTTCACCGGAGCCCTCGAGCACGGCAGCGAGACGGAGAAGTTCCGCCAGCCGCTCAAGGACCGTCTCGTCAATGTCAGCGTCTTTTCGATCGCGAAGGGCGAGTCGGCGGGTGCGGTCATCCAGGACGTGACGCGCAACGAGATCCACCGCGAGCAGGTCGCCGCAAAGGCCCGCGAGGTCATCCAGAAAAACGTGAAGACCGTGCAGGAAGTCGCCCGTCTCTTCGGCGAGCACATCGCCGAAACGGAGATCATGCTCAATGAAATTGCGGGCACCTATGAGTCCAAGACCGTCGGTGTGAGCTACAACGGCGGCGACAGCGAGGACTACCTCAATGGCTGAACTCTTTATTGAGATGGAGCATGCCCAGTTCACGAAGACCGGGCAGGCGGCTTGCGGGGACGACGTTCGGTATCTGACGATCGAGAAGGAGAACCGCTATATCGCGGCGCTGTCGGACGGCCTCGGCAGCGGTGTCAAGGCGCATGTCCTTTCGAACATGACGACGACGATGGCGCTTCGGTTTCTGCGCTCGAACATGCCGACGCTCTCTTCCGTCGAGATCATCATGGACGCCTTGCCCGTCTGCGAGGTGCGCAAGATCAGCTATGCGACGTTTTCGCTCTTCGACTTCGCGCTCGGCGGACGGGCGAAGATCCTGGAGATGGGGAACCCGGGCTACATCCACTTGCGCGGGACGGACGAGATCAAGCCCGCGAGCGAGCAGACGATCGTGAGCACCCACTGGCCGGACCGCACGGTGCGCGAGTGCGAAGCCGACCTCAAGGCGGGCGATCGGATCATCCTTTGTTCGGACGGTGTGACGCAGGCCGGGATGGGCGAGTGCGCGGACATGAAGCTCGGCTGGCGGCGGAGTGGCGTTTTGAAGTTCGCCCGTGAGAAGATCGCCGCGGAGCCCGGGATCTCGGCGCGCGATCTTTCGAAGGCGATCGCCGCGCAGTCGCTCGTCTACACGAACGGCATCTGCCGTGACGACGTGTCGTGCCTTGTTGTCTATCTCCGCAAGCCGCGCGTCATGCGCGTCTTGACCGGACCGCCCTACCGCAAGGAGAACGACGCGGAGTATGCGCGGCAGGCGACGCTGGGCGAGGACCATGTCGTCATCTGCGGCGGCACGACCGCGAACATCCTTGAACGAGAACTGGGGGCGCCCGTGAAGATCTCGCTCGCCGACATGCGCGCGGCGGGGGCGCTGCCGCCGGTCGGACGCATGGCCGGGGTGGGCCTCGCGACGGAAGGCATCCTCACGCTCGGACGTGTCCTTTCGGCGCTTGAGGAACACCGTCGGATCGAAGACGAACCGCTCGCCGCGCGGATGATTCTCGAGCGGATGATGAGCCACGACCGCATCGAGTTCGTGATCGGCACGAAGGTGAACGAATGTCATCAGGATCCGAACATTCCGCAGGATCTCGAACTTCGCCGCAGCGTGATCCGCCGTATGGCCAAGGTCTTGGAAACGGATTGCCGCAAAATTGTTACACTAAATTTCTATTGACGGCAATCGAGGGGCGCATTTTTGGTATAATATACTTCAAATGTCCAAGATTCGAGTTATCTCTGGTGGTGTGACGTCCGCGAAGGGCTTTCGGGCCGCGGGTGTCCCCGCTGAAATCAAGTACAAGGGGCGCAACGACGTCGCCTTGATCGTGGCCGACGCGCCGTGCGCGGCGGCGGCTGTCTTTACGACGAACCAGGTCGCGGCGGCGCCTGTTCTCTACGACCGCGAGATCGTCAAGGGTGGTAAGATCCAGGCGATTCTCGCGAACTCCGGTTGCGCGAATGCCTGCACGGGAGAAGAAGGTTTGAAAGATGCGAAGCTCTCGGCGCTCGTGACGGCGGGAGAGTTCGGGATTGACCCCAAGTACGTTTTGGTCGCCTCGACGGGTGTCATCGGTCGGCGTCTTCCACTGGATCGCCTTCTCGCCGGCATGAAGGCCGCGAAACAGGCGCTCGGCACGACGGCGGAACACGGGCTCAATGCCGAGAAGGCCGTGATGACGACCGACACGAAGCCGAAGCAGGCGTGTGTGACCACGACGATTGGCGGCAAAAAGGTGACGGTTGGCGGCATGTCGAAGGGCTCGGGTATGATCGAGCCGAACATGGCGACGATGCTCGGCTTCATCACGACCGACGCGGCGATCACCCCGGCGATGATCAAGCGGGCGCTGAAGCTCGCGATCGCGAAGAGCTTCAACCGTCTCGTTGTTGACGGCGACGAGTCGACGAACGATTCTGTCTTTCTTCTCGCGTCGGGCGCGGCGGGCAACGCCGTGATCACGCAGGGCGGTGCCGACTTCGACGCGTTCCGCGAAGCCCTTGAGGCGGTCTGCATTTCGCTCGCGCGCCAGATGGCGACGGATGGCGAAGGCGCGACGAAGTTCGTGACGGTGACCGTGAAGGGCGCGAAGAGCGAGAAGGACGCGGCGCGCGCGGCGCGGGCCGTGGCGAAGTCGCCGCTCGCGAAGACGAGCTGGTTCGGGCGCGATCCGAACTGGGGACGCGTCCTTGCGGCGGTCGGCTACTCGGGCGCGACGGTCGTCGACATGAAGGCCGAGGTCTTCTACGACAAGGTTTGGGCGTTCACGTGCGGCAAGATCGCCGACGAGAAGCAGCTTGCGAAGCTCGCCGAGGTCATGAAGAAGGACGCCTTCGAGGTTGTCGTCGACTTGCATCTTGGCGAAGGCGAGAGCTCGATTTACACGTGTGACTTCTCGCTCGACTACGTGCACATCAATGCGGATTATACGACGTGAGCGAGCGTTGAATGATGAATGTTGAATGATGAATGAAGGAGGTAAAGTTCTTATGAAGAATTGGGTGATGGTGGGTTTGGTTTTGGCGGCGGGGGTCGCTTCGGCGGCGACGGTCGTTGACGTGACGGGTACGGGCATTCAGAAGACGGGGGTCGCGATCAAGGTCGCGAATCCGGCGTTTGCGAACTGCCTGAAGAAGAATCTGGAGCTGACGGGACTTTTCGAGGTCCGTCCGTCGGCCGAGATCACAGTCTCGGGCGTGTCGGGCGCGCTTCGCGCGGAAGGCAAGGGCAAGACCGTTTCGGCCATCTCCGCGTTCACGGATGACAAGTCCGCCCGTATGGCGGCGCGCAAGATGTCCGACATGATGAGCGAGGCGTTTGGCAACCAGAAGGGCTTCGCGCAGGACAAGGTTCTCTTCCTCAACCGCGGCAAGCCGAAGGCGAAGGGCGCGGCGATTCCGGCGGAACTCTGCATGAGCTATCCGGATGGCGGCGACATCCGCCAGCTTACGAGCGACGGCAAGATGGTGATCTTCCAGCGCTGGATCAAGGATACGGACAACATTCTCTTCATCTCCGACCTGAAGGGCGCGACGCAGATCTGGCAGATGAACGTCACGACGGGCGCGCGCGCGGTGAAGTGGTCCTTCAAGGGGACGCCGACGGGCATCTCCGTCTCGCCCGACGGCACGAAGGTCGCGGCGATCCTGTCGTTTCAGGGCAATCCCGAGCTCTATGTTCTCGACATCAACCACGGTAACTGGCAGCGCCTGACGACGACGCAGTACGATGTCGAGGGCCAGCCGACGTGGAGTCCCGACGGGCGTCAGATCGCCTTCGTGCGCGGCGTCAACGCGCAGCAGATCTGGGTCATCGACCTCGCGACGCGGCGTGAACGCCGTCTCACGACGAAGGGCCGCAAGAACGTCGACCCGGACTGGAGTAAGGACGGCAAGCTCGCCTACATCTCGGGCAAGAACATCATGGTCATGGACATCGCGAAGGGCGAGTCGAGCGCGCGCGTCATCGGCGATGCGGCGAACTGGGAGCATCCCTCGTGGTCGCGCGACGGACGCCACCTGACGGCGAGCCGCGACAAGGCGGTCTTCGTGATCGACACGCTTGAGGACGGCGACAAGCCCAAGCAGATGTTCTTTGCGAACGGCAACTGGACGGCGCCGTGCTGGGCGAAGTGACGGAGTTGCTGGAAAACGCCGCGGGCGAGACGCACCGCGGTACGGGAATGAGGAGTGTCTATGAAGATTGACGTAGGATATGTGGCGGAGCTGGCGCGGCTCGAGCTCACCGAGGAGGAGAAGGCGGTCTTTCAGCCGCAGCTCGAGAACATCGTCAAGTATGTCGAGAAAATTTCGGAAGTCGATGTCACGGGTGTCGAGCCGATGATGCACGGGCGGACGCTCGTCAACGCGTTTCGCGAGGACGTCGTGCGCGAGTCGCTGCCGACGGAAGTTGCGCTCGCCAACGCGCCGAAGCGTGTCGGCGACGAGTTCCTTCTGCCGAAGATCGTCGAAGGAGCGGAGAGTTGAGTCATGACCGAATAACTGAATCGGGGAGTTGGTGAACGGGGAGTTTGTATGGAGCTTTTTGAGTTAGGGATTAAGCAGGCGCAGGAGGGACTTGCCAAGGGCGAGTTTTCCTCGGTCGAGCTCACGCAGGCGATCATCGACCGCTATCACGCGAAGAACGGCGAGATCGGCGCCTATCTGACGTTTGACGAAGAAGACGCGTTGCGTTTGGCGAAGGAGGCGGATGAGGTGCGCGGAAGCGCCGCGGGCGAGACGCACCGCGGTACGGGGGTTCCGATTGCGATTAAGGATTTGATCAACGTGAAGGGGCAGCCCTGCACGTGCGCGTCGAAGATTCTGAAGGGTTATGTCTCGCCGTACGATGCGACGGTCGTCAAGAACCTGAAGGCGAACGGTTTCATTCCGGCGGGGCGCGTCAATATGGACGAGTTCGCGATGGGCTCGTCGACCGAGAACTCAGCCTTGGGTGTGACGCGCAACCCGTATGATCTGACGCGCGTCCCGGGCGGCAGCTCGGGCGGCAGCGCGGCGGCGGTCGGCGGCAACCTCTGCATCGCGGCGCTCGGCACCGATACGGGCGGGTCGATCCGCCAGCCGGCGAGCTTCTGCAACTGCGTGGGTGTGAAGCCGAGCTACGGACGCGTCTCGCGTTATGGCGTCACGGCGTTCGCGAGTTCGCTCGACCAGGTTGGGCCGATGACGAAGTCGGTCGAAGACGCGGCGATTCTTCTGAAGGCGCTCGCGGGGCATGATGAGATGGATGGCACGACACCGCACGATCCGGTGCCGGATTACGTAAAGGCGCTCGAGGGCGCGAGTCTGAAGGGTGTGAAGCTCGGGCTTGCGAAGGAATATCTTGAGACGGCGGGTATGGATCCCGAAGTGAGGCGCATCACGGACGAGGCGATCAAGGTCTGCGAAGCGGCGGGCGCGGAACTCGTCGAGGTGTCGCTCCCCCACACCGAGTACGCGATGGCCGTCTACTACGTGATTGCTCCGGCCGAGGCGAGCGCGAATCTCTCGCGTTTCGACGGCGTCCGTTACGGACATCGCAGCGAACTCGCGAAGGATGTCTATTCGCTCTACACGAAGTCGCGCGCCGAGGGATTCGGTCCCGAAGTGAAGCGCCGTATCATCATGGGCACGTACGTGCTCTCGAGCGGCTATTACGACGCCTACTACGGGAAGGCTCAGAAGGTTCGCACGCTCATCAAGCGCGACTTCGATCAGGCCTTTGCGAAGGTCGATGCGCTCCTGACACCGTGTGCGCCGACACCCGCGTTCAAGTTCGGGGCGAATCAGGATCCGCTCACGATGTATCTGAACGACTTGTACACGATTCCTTCCGCGCTCGCGGGCGTCTGCGCCTCGTCGGTTCCGGCGGGATTCACGAAGGATACGAATCTCCCCGTTGGCGTACAGTTCATCTGCGGCGGCTTCAAGGAGGAGAAGCTCTTGAAGATTTCCAAGGCATTTGAGGAGGTACGCGCATGAAGGCGATTATGGAAACGTCGATGGGTACGATCACCCTCGAACTGAACGAAGAGAAGGCCCCGGTCACGGTGGCGAATTTTGCGAAGTACGCGAAGGCGGGCTTCTACGACGGCACGATCTTCCACCGTGTCATCGACGGCTTCATGATCCAGGGCGGCGGCTTTACGCGCAGCATGGACCAGAAGGAGACCGAGGCGCCGATCCGCAACGAGGCGATGAACGGGCTTAAGAACAAGCGCGGCACGATTGCGATGGCGCGCACGATGGTTGTCGATTCGGCGACGAGCCAGTTCTTCATCAACCTCGTCGACAATGACTTCCTCGACTTCACGTCCCCGACGCCGCAGGGCTTTGGCTATGCCGTGTTCGGCACGGTGACGGACGGCCTTGAGGTCGTCGACGCGATCGGCAAGGTGAAGACGGGCTTTGCGGGGCCGCATCAGAACGTCCCGGAAGAACCCATTGTCATCAAGAAGGTGACGGTTGCTTGAGTCGAGGGTTGATTTTCGTCCCGAAAAATCATATAATCTTTTCAAAGTCAAAGGAGTCCTTATGAAGAAACTGATCCCGTTCGCATTGCTCGCTTCTCTTGCGCTTCCGCTTGTCGCGCAGGAAGAGGCGCAGACTGACGAAGTGAAGCAACCCCAGCAGGTTGAAGTCAAGAAGACGACGACGATGTGGCCCGCGTTTTTTGCCGTCAGCCAGTGGCCGCGAACGACGGATGTCCTCGGCCTTCGCCTGACGGTTCCGTTCTCGACCTCGCAGGAAAACGTGACGGGCTTTGACCTAGGGCTTTGGGGCGAGTCCATTGATTTCGAGGGCATTGCCGTGAACGTGTTGCGCAACGATGTCCGCGATCATGCGACGGGTGTCCAGGTTGGCATTTACAACTCGATTGGCTTTGGCGATCTTGTCGGTATTCAGGTTGGCCTGTGGAACGAGGCTGTGACGATGACGGGCGTTCAGGCCGGTCTCGTCAACGTTGCCGGTGATGCCGAAGGTTTTCAGGTCGGTCTCATTAACCGCGCCGAGACGATGCACGGCTATCAGGTCGGTCTCATCAACGTGATCCGCGATGCCGAACTCAGGTTCATGCCGATCGTCAACATCGGGTTCTGATCTCTTATGCACATTCGCGCATTTGCGGCCGTGAGGCCGAATGAAAGGGACGCGGCCTTGGTCGCGTCCGTTCCGTATGATGTGGTCGACACGACGGAGGCGAAGGCCCTTGCCGAGGGGAATCCGAAGAGCTTTCTCCACGTGTCGCGTCCCGAGATCGACTTGCCCGACGGCACCGACTGCTCGTCGCCTGAAGCTTATGCCCAGGCCCGCAAGGCGCTCGATGCGCTGATTGCGGACGGTACGCTTGTCAAGGATCCCGAGCCGAAGTTCTACGCTTACCGGCAGACGATGGGGTCGCACAGCCAGACAGGTATTGTCGCGACCTTTGACACGCAGGATTATCTCGCGGGCGTTCTGAAGCAGCACGAGAAGACGCGCAAGGACAAGGAAGACGACCGTACGCGTCACATCGAGACGCTGGCCGCGCATACGGGTCCCGCGTTCCTCACGTATCGCGACGACGAGGCGATCGACCTGATTGTGCGTGACGCGTGCCAGAAGGCACCGCTCTACGACTTTGTCGCACCGGACGGCATCGGCCACACGGTGTGGGAAATCGGCGCGGCGTCCGCCTGTGCGTGTGACGAGCTCGTCGAGCTTTTTGCGCGCATTCCTGTTGCGTACATCGCAGACGGACATCATCGCAGCGCGGCGGCGAGTCGCTACGCGAAGGATCATGACTTTCATGGCGAGAGCCGCTGGTTCATGGCGGTCATTTTCCCGGCGAGCCAGCTGAAGATCTTGGCGTACAATCGTCTGGTGAAGGACCTGAACGGGCTGTCGACGTACGAGTTCATGTCCCGTCTCTCGGAGAACTTCACGATCGGGCAGAAGGGCGATCGGAACTGCCGGATGTACCTGAACGGACAGTGGTACGACCTCAGTTGGTCGGTGCCGGCCGGTACGGATGTCGTCGGTTCGCTGGACGTCTCGTATCTGCAGGACAAGCTTCTCGCGCCAGTCCTCGGCATCGGGGATCCGCGGACGGACAAGCGCATCTCGTTCATGGGCGGTATCCGCGGCGATGCGGAACTCCAGACCAAGGTCGATTCCGGCGAGAACGCCATTGCGTTTGCGATGGAGCCGGTGACGGTCGAGGAGATGATGTCCATCGCCGATGCCGGTGCGATCATGCCTCCGAAGTCCACGTGGTTTGAGCCGAAGCTTCGCTCCGGGCTTTTCGTGCACCAAGTGTGATTGGTTGCTAGTTGTTGGTTGTTAGTTGGTGGAGAGAAGTGGGTAAGTTCTGGACAGAGTTACGCAGCAAGATCGTGCGCGAGCAACTCCCGCCCGAGGATATCGCGGCGGGGTGGGCGCTCGGCATGTTCGTCGGCTGCGCGATTCCGTTCGGTCTTCAGCTCGTCATCTCGATTCCGCTCGCAATCATGATGCGCGTCTCGAAAGTCGGGGCGACGGTTGCGACGTTCATTACGAATCCGGCGACGATCTTTGTCATCTATCCTCTTCAGACCTTCCTCGTGAATCGCCTGTTGTTCGGAGGCTCGCTGACGCTCACGAAGCTGATGGAGACAGAGTGGTCTTGGAACGCTGTTTGTAAGCTTGGCGCCGAAGTCATGGCCTCGTTCTTTCTTGGTGGATTCTTCCTGGCGATCATCCTGACACCGATCACCTACGTTATAGTTAAGCGCATTGTCATCCGTTTCCGTGCGCGTAAAAATCAGATTTCTCAATAACGATTCATGTCCAAGAAAGACGATTCCAAGAACAATCAGCCGCCGAGCCTCTTTGATACGTTTGAGCTTTTTAACGCTCCCGACGGTGCTTCCGCGCCGGCCTCGGCCAAAGTTCCCGCGCCGGTCTCGGCGCGTGGCGCTGACAAGGTTTCTCCGCCCAAGCCCGGCTTGACTGGCGCAGGGCCGATGCGGGAACTCTACGACTTCAACTTCCGTCAGTACTCGGCGTACGTCATCTGCTCGCGCGCGATCCCGGCGGTGGAGGATGGCCTCAAGCCCGTGCAGCGGCGCATCATGCACTCCTTGTGGGAGAAGGACGACGGGCGCTACACGAAGGTCGCGAACATCGTCGGCCACACGATGCAGTACCATCCGCACGGCGACGCCTCGATCGGCGACGCGCTCTGTGTGCTCGCGAACAAGCTCTGGGGCAAGGGCAAGGGCTATCTCATCGACGGACAGGGTAACTACGGGTCGCTCTTCACGGGTATGCCGCATGCGGCGACGCGTTACATCGAGTGCCGCCTCACGGACCTCGCGCGCAAAGAGGTCTTCAACAAGAAGACGACGACATACGTGCCGAACTACGACGGACGCCGCGAGGAGCCCGTCTATCTGCCGGCGAAGGTGCCGCTCCTCCTGATGCTCGGCGCGGACGGCATTGCGGTCGGCCTGTCGACGGCGATCCTGCCGCACAACTTCATCGAGCTTCTCGAGGCGGAAATCGCGATTCTCCAGAAGAAGCCGTTCCAGATTTTCCCTGACTTCCAGCTCGGCGGCATCATGGATGTTTCCGAGTATCAGGACGGACTCGGCAAGGTGAAGGTGCGCGCCGTCATCGAGCCCCTCGACAAGAACAAACTTGTCATCACGCAGCTGCCCTGGGGCGAGACGACGGACTCCATCGCCGACTCGATCGAAGAGGCGATCAAGAAGAAGAAAGTCCAGGTGCGTCACCTCAACGACCTCACGTCCGAGACGGTGCGCATCGAGCTTGAACTGCAGGCCGGCGCGAGTCAGGAGAAGACGATTACGGCGCTCTACGCGTTCACGAACTGCGAACGTTCGCTCTCCTCGCGCCCGATCGTGCTTGATGCGGGACGTCCGAAGCTGATGAAGGTCTCGGAGATCTTGAAGCGCAATGTCGAGCGCCTGATGGAGCTCGTGAAGCGCGAGCAGGAAATCCGCCTCGGCGAACTCGACGACCTCTTCCACGCGCGCACCCTCGACCGCATCTTCATCGAAGAGCGCATCTACAAGCGCATCGAGACCGAGAAGACGCTTGAGGGCGTGAAGACGGCGATCATTACGGGCTTCAAGCCGTACATGAAGGAGCTCCGCCGCGACAAGATCACCGACGAGGACATCGAGCGGCTTCTCAAGATTCCGATCCGCCGCATCTCCCAGTTCGACATCAACAAGAACCGCGAGGAGATCGAGGCGATTGAGAAGGAAGAGGCACAGGTTCGGGACAACCTGACGCACCTGAAGGCCTTCGTCATCAAGTACCTGAAGGGGCTCATCAAGGAATACGGCAAGCGTTTCCCGCGCTGCACGAAGATCGAGCAGGGCGCGTTCAAGCAGGTGGACGTGCGGGCGATCACGGCGAGCGAACTCACGATCAAGTGGGACCGCGAGAACAACTACGTCGGGTCGGGACTCCGCAACGGCGACGAGCTCTTCAAGTGCTCGTCGCTCGACGAGCTTATCCTCATCTGGAAGGACGGCCGCTTCAGGAAGGTGCAGCCCGAGGACAAGATCTTTGTCGACAAGGACCTTCTCGCCGTCATTCGCTACAATCAGGAGAAGGACCGCGAGGATCTTGACTTCACCTGCGTGTACGAAGAGGGCGGCTACGGCTTCAGCTACATCAAGCGCTTCCGCTTCGGCGGTCTCATCCGCAACAAGGAATACCGTCTCGCGCCGGAAAAGCCGAAGTGCAAGATTCTCCTCTTGCAAAAGGGCTGCCCCGATACGCTCTACGTCAAGTTCAAGCCGGCGAAGGGACAGAAGATCCATCAGCAGCACTTCCTGCCGAAGGAGCTTGTCGACCGCATCAACCGCGAGACGGGTAAGACCGAAAAGCAGGAAGTCGTGCCGATTCGCACGGCGGGCGCGAAGGGCAAGCAGCTCACGACGAAGCCAATCGCGAAGGTCTCGGGCTCCAAGGGTTCCTGGTGGGACGACAAGGAAACGCCCTCGAAGGGCATTTTGGATTGACGATATTCTGTACCAGTCGCGGCCCTCATCAGGTTCGGAAACTCAGTACCGTTTCCCCACGGATGGCCATGAAGATCGATGGCGAGTATGCCTTAACGAGGTCTTCTCTGGGGCGTCATTGGCAGGATCGCCGCCAGTGATGCAGGGTTTTGCCGGTACGCTCAAGAAAGATGCGGTTGAGCGTGTCGTGGGAGATTTGCAGGAAGTCCGGGATGGCGCAGGAGGCGAGCTGGGGGTTGCGGGCCATTTGGGTGGCGCGCTTGAAGATCTCTTCGTGAATAGCCTCGAGGAGCGTGTGCTTCGCTTCGGCCGCGTATTGCGTTTCAAGGGTGCGCCGCGAGATCTTGAAGGCGCGGACGATGTCCGGCACCTTGAGTCCACCGTCGATATTCGCGGCGATAAAGGCGTTGACCCGAGCCGAAAGCTTCGCGTTCGGATCGAGCGGCGCCGGGGCCGTCGAGCGGCGGTGGATAACGCCGATCGGACGAAACTTGATGAGCTTCGTGGCGCGCGTCTTCTTCTCGATCATCTCCTCGAGTTGTGCCGCGGCGAGAAAACCGGCGGCGAGGAAGTCCGGGTCGATGCTCGAGACCCTCGGATCTGAATTCTCACAGAGTTCAAGGTCGTTGTCGACGCCGAGAACTTGCACATCGTGCGGTATCTCGAAGCCGGCAGTGACGGCAAGCGAAATGATCTCCACGGCGACCTGGTCGTTGGCGGCGAAAATCGCGCAGGGTTTCGGTAGATTCGCGAGAAACGTGCGCAAGGCGGTGGCATTATCCAGGTTTGTGGGCACATGGACGGTATGCCCGGATTTCTCCAGCTCAGTGACGAAGGCCGCGCCACGTTCGACAGACCAGTAGATCGTCGGATCTCGCGGGAAGGGAATGTAGGCAAAGTTTGAGAAGCCGGACGACAGAAGTTCTTGAGCGGCGAGTCGTCCGACCGCCGTCGAGTCGAGCATCAGCACGGTGTCACCGCGGCCGAGCGCGGGATCGCGTTCGAAGTAGACGGCGGGAATCTTGCCGAACGCCTTGCGGTTCATTTCTTCCGCACGGCTGCCGCATTCGGCGATGATGCCGATGGGCTTCCAGAAGTCAATCGCCTCCGCGACATTGACGTGTTGGAAGGCGCGCTCAATGACCTGCACGTGCCACTTGTGCTTCTGGGCAACGGCCAAGATGCCGTTGAGTCGATTCCGGCACGAGTGACGCGTCGAGGAGACAAAGAAGAGGATGGTGTCCATGGGCGAATAATATCAAATCTTCCTTGCTTGCGCAATGTGCGTATAAACTCTTTCGCGGATTGCGTGTAGCGTGATCCGCGTTTGTGATAAAATACGGGAAAATTCATAATCCTGCTGACTGTCGAAAAGGAGTCTGGTCTTGCCGTTTTCCTCAGATGATGTTGAATTCGATTTCCCCCCTGGCGGCGCTGCCTGTCACGGCTGCGGGAGGAGGGACGGTCGTCGAGTTCATCGGTCTCAGCGCCGACACAGGCGCGATCAACTACCGCACGCATCTCGTTCTCAATCCCGATTCCCCTGCTTATTTCAGAATCATTGTCAAGTGACATGCCGTCCTTAATCACCGATGTGGCGAAATGTGGTAAAATATAGAAAAACAACTCACGGAGTTTCCAGACTTATGAAGATTTACTTCCGCTTCCTGTTGTCGTTAACGGCCGCTTTCGGTGTCCTTCTTTCGACGGTTGCTGAAACAGTTCCCGAGGGGCTGACGGATCTGACCGAGCCCGTTCAGGCGAATGTGAGTACCTCCGTCAGCACATTCTTCGAAGGATCCGGTCCGTTCTATGCCTTCGATAATAACGAGAACGACCGCGTGATGTCCACCGGTACGGATCCGTTCGATGTCATCTACACCTTCGGACAAGGGACGGTCGTCAACGCCTACACGGTGCAGATGGTGGCTGCGAACTACCGCAAGGACGGTTCATTGTCGCCGACCGGAACGACGAGAGCCTTGAGATCTGGAGCGACGAATCGCTGGACATCGGGGCGGGCGATCGGGTTGTGCTTTTCGGACACCTTGAGCTCATCGCGCCTGACCGCGTGATTCTGCGCGTGACGTCGTTCGACGGCGTGACGATCCTGTCGCGGGCGCTGTTCGGTCTTTCGCCGCGGGTCTGGACGATTCTGCTCGTCTGTTTGCTGTCTGTCGGTGCGCTCTTCGCCGCCGGACTCGTCTGGGTCGTCACCCTGCGGCGCGTCGTGGCGCGGCAGGCCGAGCGGCTCGTGGAGACGAGCCGCGAGAAGATTCGCATTCAAGTCGAGGCCGATGCGACACTGCGTGAACGGACACGGCTCGCGAGCGATCTGCACGACGGATTTCAGCAGCTCCTGGCGGGCGCGATGTTCAAGCTCGAGGCGGGCGATCTCGAAGGCGCACGGCAGTCGCTCGGTCACGCGCAGAACGGTCTCAGGAGCGTCCTTTGGATGCTGAATGCCGAGACAGACGGCCCGCGGCTTCTCTCGGGACTCTTTCAGCACGCCGTCTCGCGCCTGCCGCACTGGCAGTCGGCCGTGCGGCTCAAGTTCGACGGCACCGAGCGGATGTTGCCGAAGACGCACACGGGATCGTTGTTGATGATCCTGCTCGAGGGCGTCGGCAATGCGCTTCGGCACGGCCAGGCGACGTTTGTGCTCGTCAAGGTCGTCTTTCGGGAGGAGGATCTGACGTTGATCATTGCCGACAACGGGACGGGCTTTGACGTCGCCGCCGCATTGGCGAGAGCCGAGACGGGGAATCACCATGGGCTGACGAACCTGCGGCGGCGGGCGGAGGAGATCGGCGGAACGTTCACGGTCGAGAGTGCGCCGTTCGAGGGCGCGACCCTCACGGTCACCGTGCCGCTGGAAGGAGGTGCGCGATGACGGGACTCGGACTTTTGCTGGCGGTCGGCCTCTCGCTCAACCATTGCTTTGAGATTCCGTCGGGTGACGAGACCGCGTGGGGCAATCCGCCGGTCACGCGCGAGTTGATCGCGGGCATCAGGAAGCTCGGTTTCACGTCCCTTCGACTGCCGATGACCGAGTGTGCGCGGGTACGGGCTGAAGAGGTCGCCGGTTGGGCGCGAGCAGAAGGGCTCGATGTTGAAATCGGTCCGGTTGTTGAGCCGTTCGTCGTCCCGAGGGCGTTCACGGTCGAACACGAGCAGGTCGAATTCGACTCTGCGCGCGATGCGGCGCAGATCATGACGGCGCTGCGCGGCAAGCGGTCGGTGACGGTCGTCGCCGAGCGGAAGTTCCGCAACGAGGACCGGCGACTCCCGAACGACGATGCGCGCGTCCGCTGGGCGTATGCGGTCGGTACGGCGGCACGCGAGCTGGGCATCGAGGTTTATCTGATGGATACGGGCGTTGATCCCAAGGCGGGCGTTCTGGACCGAAAGTCGGGCTCCGCGCGACACCCGTCGCTCGTGAAGGCGTTTGTCGGCGGTGCGACGGGAACGCTCTCGCCCGAGGCGGCCGAGGCGCTCGCGCGGGCGGCCTATGTCGGCGAGAAAACCTATCCGAAGACGGATCGCGTGCTCGTCTGGAAACTGGACGGCAAGTCCTATCGCACCTGCTGGGGACAGCGCATTGGCGCGGGTTCGGCGTCCGGGAACGGAGCGGTCTTGGAGAACTTCCGAACGGATGACGCGGGCAATCTGCTGGCGACGTCGAACGGGCGTTCGATCGACATGCTCCATCAGCAGTTCTGGGCGGATCAGAGCGCGACGGCGATTGAGACGCTGAAGGCCTATGACTACACGCACGGCGAGACGCCGTTGAAGGGTCGCCGCCTCGTCTTCACGCTGACGGCGCTCAAGGGCACGACGGCGGTCGTCGCGGGTCTCGTCACGCTCCCGGGCGTTGCCAAGCCGGTTCCCTTCGGGGCAGGGCCCGATCATGCCGGCGCGTTTCGCGCGAGTCCCGAGCAACCGACGATCCGGGTGGAGATTCCGCTGTCGGAAGGTGTCCTTGGTTCGGTCGAGCCCGCGGGCATCAGCGTTGAACTGAAACTCTATCCGGGCCCCTGGCAGTGTGCGCAGCCGCTGGACTGCAAGGTGAGTCCGATCGAATTGAAATAAGGAGACTGTGCCGATGAAGAAGACGTTGTCCGTTTTGATTGTCGACGACCATCCGATCGTGCGCGACGGACTCGCGGCGCTGCTGTCGGCCGATGGCGCGTTTTCGCCTGTCGGGACAACGGAAGGCGGCGAGGAACTGCTCGCGTTCTGCAAGGCGAACGGCGCGCCCGACATCCTGATCAGCGACGTGCGGATGCCGACGATGGACGGGTTCCAGCTGCTGGCGCGGTGCCGCAGGCTTTATCCGAAGATGGCGGTCGTTCTGCTCGCGGGACTGCCGCTCGCGCGGGAGGAAGAGCGCGCCCGAACGATGGGCGCGCGGGGGTATCTTCCGAAGAGCATGTCGGGCGAGCGGCTCAAGGTCCTCCTTAAGTCCCTGGTCGCGAAGAAGACGGATTTTGCGCATGAGGAAGTTCGGGAGACCCCGGATCCCAGCAAGTTGACGTCCCGCGAACGGGCGGTTCTGGAACTCCTGGCGAAGGGGTTGACGCGCGAGGAGATCGGCGCGGCCGAACACGTGAGTCCGGAGACGGTGAAGACGCAGGTGCGATCGATCCTGCTCAAGCTCGACGTTCCCAACGCCGTTGCCGCCGTCGCCACCGCCTACGAGCGCGGCATCCTCAGAGTCTAGTTTCAATATGGTTCGCCAAGGAAGTCACGGCGGAACGCGCCAAACGGTCGTCGTCGGTATCGGCGGCGGTTTCTTCCGCAGTGTCTGGAAGCGCCCTTGATTTGTACGATGGAAAGCACTAAATTACGCCCCTGCACTCTCACGGCGATTTCAGATAGGTGAACGAACCGCAATGTAGGTCTGATTTTCCGCCCCTGTTGACAAA
>CAMAHK010000032.1 GCA_945834475.1 uncultured Verrucomicrobiota bacterium | reverse complement strand
GTTCGAAGGCAAGGACGGATTTTACGGCATGGTTTATGACGTAACGGAGAAAAATACATCTGTTGGCGTCAGCGAGGAATGGGAATTTTCCGAAGGGCCTGCCATGTCGTTACCGTTGGAGGTGAGCGGCTGGAGTGTCAGTGACGGATATCGCACGTCCGAACTCAGGTTTGTATGGACACCCGAAAACGGTAGCGAGCAGACGTTGATTCGTCGGTTCACGGTGGTGGAGCCCGTCGTCGAGCCGATCTGTTCAGAACGGAAGACCGTCATTCGTAATGGCGAAGAGCATAAGATCGTCTACAATCCCTGCGGTGTCGGTATCGGTCGGGATGCGTACTTCAAGATATCGCTCAAGCCGGAGAGTTATCCTGACGCGAAGATTGTCTGGAGTGCCAATGGCGAGGGATCGGTTTCATTCGTCGGCGGCAATACGGGACGCGAAGTCTGCGTGCGCGGCGTCTCGACCGGAGACGTGACACTTGAAATCGACATCGGCGGATGCTCCGCCGCGAAACCGACCTTCCCGCTGAAGGTTGTGGAGAATGTGTCCATTCCGATTGCGGTCTGCATCCTGAGCAACAACGGGACGTTAATGCGAGAGGTGGCGGATGTCTATGACATGTTGCCGAAGGTGAATGACATCTACGAGCAAGTCGGCATGTCGTTCTATATTGAGTCCATCGTTGTGACGAATTTGCCTTTTGCTTGCTCTCCAGTGTGTGAAGGTCCTTCGCGCACTCGAAATTGGAGCTTTGATGATGTGGCGAATCTCCTCCCTGATGGAAACGGCTTGAAGTGCTATTTTATAAACGTATTTGTGGATCGTAGACTTACGGTGGGCGCAAATGACTTAAACGGCATGCTTCTCACCACAAAAGCTGATGCGCTAGTGTGGTCGCATGAGATAGGTCATGCTTGTGGGCTAGAAGACATTTATGATCAGCGCGATGGCGTTTCGATTCCATTCGGAGAGACATTTGAGTGGAGGCATGCAATGGACGATTGGAACAATGGGAGTACGGGAACCTTGACAAAGGGGTCTCGTTATTATCATAAGCGCCGCGAACACTCTGAAATGGTTAAGAACTTGCTCATGTACGGCTATCACGCAACTAACGCGGTAGACATGGCAATGGGCGATGTCTCTGGAATTGTGAAAATGACGCAGTCTTCGTCAACGAATGGGTTCGCGAGGACCGGCATCCGCTCACAGGATTTTGTTAGCAGACCTGTTCACAGACGGAAATAAGGAGGACTGAAGATGAAAAATGTTGTTGTTGCTTTTGTGGCATGGTTCATGGCCATTTCACATTTGCTGGCTGATGTTTCTGATGCGCAGCTGCGGGGAATATTTGACCGTGCCTGCCGCTACATTGACGATCCTGATGGTCCGTCAGGCGAGATTCGTTATGCGATTCAGCAGACAGGTGGTGATACGAATCGTGTTGTTTCGTTGATGAAGCAAATAATTGAAGAAGGTACTGATAGCTCGGCGGCCGCATTTTATATCTCAGAGATGGGTAAGTATGGGACAACAAATGACCTAGCGTTTCTTTATCGGCAAGTCGCTATGACAAAGTTGAGCGAAGTGGCTACGGAGACTATCCTTAGGTTGGAGGGGTTGACGACAAATTCTGTTGCACGTATCACTTCTTTGTTGCCTTCTGATGCGGGAATGTCTTGGGATGCTATGTGTGCACGGTGCTTGCTTTTGGAAGAGTCCGAGAAATCGCCCATCGGTTCGCCCGCAAAGGACATGGTTCTTTCTAATGCGCTGGATTATGCTTCTAGGTTGACGAATTATGTGGACATTCTTGACGGTAGCATCACGCGGGTTGACCCGAGCTATCGCATGAGCAAGCGTCGGCTTGGCGTTTTGCGTGCGGTTCAGAATCTTGGCGTGAACGAATGGCAGACGAATTTTGTCGCGACTGCCATTCGCGAACTTGAAGCCTATCCCGAGGCGAACTTGCCGGAGTGATAATTTTTATGCGACGGTTTTGGTTTGGTGTTTGTTTCGGTTTTGGTTAGGTCGAGTGCTGCGGATTTTAGTAGAATATCGGGTAATCGTAAATTTGGGAGCCTGATATGAAATTGAAGACGATTGTTAATCCTTTTGCATTTACTGCGGCGTTTCTTGCCTTGTCGGCATCGGCGATTTCGCTGGATGAGTTTACGCCTGTGCATAAGGCGCGGGTCGAGCGAAAGGGGACGAATGATGTCGTCCTTCTCCTGAACAGCGGCGAGTGGAGCTCGGGACTCGTGTGGCAGTCGCCCGGCGCGGACTTCTCGCAGGCGAAGTACCTGGCTGTCGATGTCGAGAACCTCTCGAAGACGCGGCAGGGGCGCCTCACGCTGCATCTCTCGGCCGGCGGGGCGAACGGCGATTCGGGGGACCATGCGACGGCGATTTTCAGGAAGAACCGGTCCGTCAACACGGGTATCGGACTCAATCCCGGCGAGAAGGGAACGATGAAGCTCCTCCTGACGCATCCTGAGATCTATGCGGCGCCCGCAGACGCGCGTGGCCCGTATGTCGTTGACACGCATCACGTCACCTCGGTCTCGTTCCAACTCCAGTGGCCGTATGAGGATGAGATCGAGGATTTGCCCGACTTCCGTCTCAGCAACCTGCGTCTCGAAGGCGAACCCGACAGGGACCGTGCCGTTGCGGCAGAGAAGTACGTGCCGTTCGTCGACCGGTACGGACAATTCGCTCATGCCGATTGGAAATTCAAGGTTCATGACGACAAGGAACTCAAGGCCGATCTCAAGGCCGAGCTCGACCATCTGCATCCCGCGCCCGACACCTGGGACCGTTTTGGTGGCTGGGCGGAGGGTCCGCAACTGAAGGCGACGGGACACTTTCGGACGGAGAAGGACAAGACGGGCCGGTGGTGGCTGGTGACGCCGGAAGGTCATCTCTTCTTTTCCGTCGGCCTTGACGTTACGCGAATCATGACCGACATCACGGACGCCTCGAAGCACCCGGGCTGGTACCAGGGCGAGATTCCCGGGGACAACAAGATGGCCTTCACGATCTGGAATCTCGAGAAAAAGTTCGGCAAGAAGGATTTTGCGTCCGACTACTATGACCTTGTCTTCAGGCGGTTTGACTCGTGGGGGCTCAACACGATCGGCAACTGGAGTGCGCCGGAGCTTGGTCTCGCCTCCCGTAAGCCCTACGTTGCCTGCGTGCTCGAACGGGCGCAGGGCGTGAAGCGTCACGAGAAGTTCCATATCTATGATTTCACCGATCCGAGCTTCGAGACGAACCTGCGCGCCGCGATCCGTGCGAAGTTTGCGACGGACGCGTCGCTCGCCCACGCGGCGAAAGACCCGATGTGCATCGGACTCTTCGTCGACAACGAGCTGCAGTTCCAGAAGTGGATTCCTGACGTCGGACGAGACACGGCCGAGCCGTATGTCGACCTCTACTTCCGCATCTGCAAGGAGGAACTCGCGAAGGCCGCGCCCGGGAAACTCTATCTCGGCAGTCGCTTCGTCGGCTTCCGCCAGGATGGCCTGCTCTGGCGCATCGCGGCGAAGTACTGCGACGTCATCACGGTCAACGCCTACGCGAACTCGGTCTACAACCTCTCGGAGAAGATGTTCGAGAAGGGCCAGGAGAAACCGATTCTCGTCGGCGAATTCCATTTTGGCTGCTACGACCGCGGCATGTTCAAGCCCGGCCTCGCGCCGGTCTGGAACCAGGCCGAGCGTGCCCGCAGCTACACTCGCTTCGTCGAAGGCTGTCTCGCGCATCCGCTGATCGTCGGCTGCCATTGGTTCCAGTACCGCGACCAGCCGCTACTCGGGCGAGGCGACGGGGAAGCGTATCAGATCGGCTTCGTCGATGTCTGCGACCGTCCGTATCCCGAGCTGACGCGTGCCGCGCGAAAGCTGGGGACGGAGCTCTATGAGAAGCGCGTGAAAGGGGTCTGGTGAGATATTGTCTTCTGGTTTCGTGTCTGTTGCCGCTGTTGGCCTTTGGCGGACGGACGGTGGTTTCGTTGTCTGGCCCAGGGTGGACGTGCGATGGCGAGGCGGTGAGCGTTCCGCATTGCTGGAACGGAATTGACGGTGCGGACGGCGAGCCGGCGACGAGCGTCGGCACGAATGCGTATGACCGCTACGGGATGTCCATCTCGCCCGACACGTACGTGCGCAAGGCGGCCGTGTATACGAGGGCGTTGCCCGATCCGACGCCGGGACGTCGTCAGTTCGTGCGGTTCGGGGCCGTCTCGCGAGAGGCGACGGTGAAGATCAACGGACGGCTCGCGGGAACGCATGCGGGCGCGTTCACGGCGTTCACCGTCGAGGCGACGGACTTCCTGAAGCCGTCCGGCAACACGATGGAGGTTGTCGCCGACAATCGGTACAATCCCGAGCTCGCACCGCTCAGCGCCGACTACACGCTGATGGGCGGCATCTACCGCGATGTCACGTGGATCGAGACGCCGGAGGTCTGCATCGACCCCGTCACCGACGGGACGGACGGCGTCGTGCTGGACGTGAATACGAACGGTACGGTGGTGGCGACGGTGAGGGTTTGGGGTGAAGGTGATGGGCGGAAGTCGGTTTCTGTTCTGAGACAGAAATTCGTGTTTAGAGATTGCCGATTGTGGAGTCCGGAAGAACCGGTTCTTTATCCGATTCGCGTGGAGATTCCGAGCGGGGATGCAGTCAATCTGCACGTCGGGTTCCGCACGGTCGAGTTTCGTGCGGACGGATTCTACCTGAACGGCGTCCGTCGCAAGCTCCGTGGCGTGAATCGTCATCAGGACGTCGGCGCGCATGGTTGGGCGGCGACGCCCGAGGAGGATGTGCGTGACTTTCAGCTCATCAAGGAACTCGGGGCGGATGCCGTGAGGCTCGCGCACTATCCGCAGAGTTCGCGCGTGATGGATCTTTGCGACAACCTGGGCCTTCTCGTCTGGTGCGAGGAACCGGCGATCAACTGGCTGTCGAAGTCCGCCGCGTTCAAGGAAAATCTCCTGCAGCAGTCGCGTGAGATGGTTGCGCAGCACCGCAACCATCCCTGCATCTTCGCGTGGTCGCTTTTCAACGAAATCTACAACAGCGTGCCGCCGGACCGAAAGGAGGAGGGGTGGATGGAGGCGATCCTCGCCGAGTGCCGCAATCAGATCCGCGCGATGGATCCGTCACGTCCGACGGTCGCGGCCTCCGACCGGCAGCCGCGCCGGCAGCTGAACGCCCTGCCCGATCAGTTGGCATTCAACGCCTATCCGGGTTGGTACGGTGACACGACGATGCGCGAGGACCTGGATGGGTGGTTCGCCGCGTCGGGACGCGCGATCCTGGGCATCGCCGAATACGGGGCGGGGGGAAATCCGTTCGAACACCTCGATCCGCTACCGTCGGGACGGCTCGATCCGGGCGGTCCGCTGCATCCCGAGGAGACGCAGGTGAAGCTGCACGCGGCGGACTATCGCGAGATCGTCGCTGAGCCGCGACTCTGGGGCACGTTCATCTGGGCGATGTTCGACTTTGCGGCGGATGCGCGGCGCGAAGGCGGCAAGAACGGCGTCAATGACAAGGGACTCGTCACGCGCGACCGCCAGACGAAGAAGGACGCCTTCTCCTTCTACGAGGCCAACTGGTCCGCGTTGCCGGTGCTGCATGTCTGTTCGCAGCGCGCGACCGAGACGACCAATGCGACCTGTTCGGTGGTCGGCTTCAGCAGCTGCGGTCCCGTGACGCTGATCGTCAACGACCGGGTTGTCGGCAGACAGGTGCCGGACGAAGTGAAGGTTGTTCGTTGGACGGACGTGCCGCTGGCCGAAGGGGAGAACCTGATCGTGCTCCGTGCGCAGGACGGTTCCGTTGTCGTGCGCCGCCTCAAACGCATCGCCGCAACGAACTAACGGCGAAGAGTAAACCTAAATTCGTCAACACCGCGATGTTGACTGACCGAGTACGCGTCTAAAAGTAAACGCGGTGATTTTTTGCTATAATTTGCGTCAGGCACGTTGAGGGCGCCGCGGGGGCGCGCCGGTCGAACGGGCGGAAACGAATCGACAATCTGGCAGAGGAATTGCCGGAATGGGGGAATATGCCGATAAAGGGTCTAAAGTTGCTGATGGTATTGGCGGCCTTTATGGGATTGCCAGGCGCGACCAACGCCTTTGCGGGCAATTACAGTTGGGCTACCATTGCCACGGAGGTCGAATCGACACCGAGTTTCATGCCGCCGGACCATACGAATAGTCAGATTTCCTGGGCTAACACCCAACTCGGCGTGGTCGGAACCGTTTCGTTCGGTGGTGAATCCTGGACGAACGCAGTTTTGATGCGGATGGAAGGCGACGGCGGCAAGATCATCAAGCTTTCAACCACCGACGAGGGCTTCTTCAAGCTGACGGTCAAGGCGGGCGATTCAAGCAACACGGGCGGTACGGTTTTCGAAACCGTATCGACCCGGGCGAAGGCAAGCGCCGGCAGATTGCATCGTTTCTCCCTGCTCGAACGCCGGGGCGACGGATCTTCGGACCAGAAAATCGCGGCCGTCGCAATTGTTGACGGAGTCGAGACGCTCGCGGTCGACGGCGGCTCTACCGTGTATTACACGGGACCCTTTCGCTCGTTGTATCTCGGCGGCACCACCGGCAATCTGGTCAGCGGCTCCTGCTGGCGAAGAGCAAATACCGTCACTTCGTCGTCGGAAGCGCTCTCGTCGATGGCGCTCAAGGTCGAGGCCGATGCGGCCGAGTTGTATCCGACGACATCAAGCGTGAGATGGTCGAATATTGAAGACACGACCAGCCCGAGGGCGACGCATTTTACCAAAGATTCTGGGCAATCATCGCTGGCCCTGTCCGCACTGCCGGGACTTTCCGCCGGCAAGCTCGTGTTTCTTACTTCCGTCAGCTTCTTCAACGCCAGCGGAAAAACCGTCCCGGATACAATTACCATCAATGGCGTAACCTCGGCGACCAAGACGTCTATGAGCTACGGGCCTGTAGCAACTACTGCTCAGAACGGAACAACTTACGAGTTCAACACGCTTTTTGTGTTTGCCTTTCCGGCGGGGACGCGTCCGATAGTGTCCATTGGCGAGACCTACCCGATTTCGTCGTCCGGCAGCCACGGAATGCCCGGCATCAAGGCGGCGAGTCCGATTTCACTGGGGCTGATCGGTGATTGGGATGGTTACAATGCCTGTTGCGCAGTCGAAGGCGAAGCGATGTTTCAACCCGAAGCCGTGGTCGAGGCGGTGGCGGTAGCTGCCGGCGCAGGCCACGCGGGCGGCACGGTGACGGCCTCTTTCACCTCGATTTTCACCGGCAGCTATCGAGACTCCGAACTCGAATTCGTTTTGCGCTTCGATGGTATTGACGCGGATGTCGCCGGCGAACGCAACGACAAAACCGTAAGTTTTACGCTGCCAGCCGCGACGTTCCCAGCCGGAAAAGTCTATCGCGGCTCGCTGGTGATGATCTATCCCGACGGTGAACTGCCGCTCTCGCCAGTGACGGTGTACGGCGGCGAACAGACGCTCTTGACCGAAAGCGGCTGGATCAATGAAACGGCCGCGACGATCGGTTCGACCGGCAGTTGGTCCGCCGGCGCGTCGTTGCATCGCGATCTTATTGAAGCCGACGCCGACGGCGGCGCCATCTTCACTCCCGCCGGTTCCGCCGACTATGTGGCCGGCTGCGACAGCACGTTCACGGTCACGCTCGAAGCCGACGAACCGTTCGCCGCTACCGATGCGGCGCCGGACGCAGACGTGCAGGCTGCAGTGCGCATCGCCGGCCTGCGCGGCGCGATGAAGGTGCAGGCGTATGCCGACAACGCATGGCGAGATCTTTGTGACGCTCGCTACGGCGAGCGCTATGCGGTGACGGTCGAACTCGGCTTTGCGAAATCCGGCACGGATGCCGCCGCCAACCGCGTCGTCTACTCGTGCAATGGCGCGAGCGTCAGCGGCGCGCGGCGCACGGCGTCCGTTGCGCCCGTGACGCGCATCGCGGCGACGGACGGCACGCGCATACTTTCACTGCTCGGCGAACGCGAACTCGACAAGGCGATCGTGGTCGATGTCGAAATCGCGCCGGGCGAAACGAAAGGACTGTTCGCGTCCGATCCGGTCGCCGCGGCGGCGGAAGCGGAGCGCATGGTCGTCGCCATCGGCGAGGCGGTTGCCGCGGCGTTGCCGACAGATGAAGCGAAGTCGACTTATCGAAGTTATTTCAAGGTTGTCGCCGCGGCGCAAGCCGACGGCAGCTATCAGGCGCAAGTCGTCTTCACCGACGCGCCGGAATTGCGCCAGCAGATCGAGGCTGACATCAACGAAGCCGTCGAGCGGGTGGTCGCCAATATCCGGTCAGACCGCGCCGAATCCGTCGGCCGGCCCGGACTTTACTACGGCGTACTTTACGGCGACGAGCCGCATGCGGTCGTAACGCCGGGACCCAAGGCGATAGCCGATGCTTCCGGCCGGGTCGAGATCGTGCTGCCTCAGCCGGACGCCAGCGCCGATCGCCGTTTTTATCGCGTCATTTGTTCGCCGAGTGCCGAATGAGAAGGTGGTGAAAGATGAATTTGAGAACATGGCTGCTGGTTTCGTTGTTATGTTGCGCTGGTGCCGGCTGGGCCGGCACGCGCACAGTTGCACTCGAAGGTCTCGACGCGCTCGCGCTCAAACCCGACGGGGAATGGCAGGCGGTTTTCGCGCCCGGCTGGGATTTGCCGCTCGAACCCGCCGGTGCGCCGTCTTTGCCGTACCGCATCGTCTCTGTCGAGCTGCCGAACGGCGCGTCGATTTCGTCGATTACGCTTGAAGGCGAATGGAGAACGCTCGGCGAGAACGTCACCCTCGCGCCGATTCAGTCGACTTGCGCAGTCGGCGAGACGCCGCCGGCGGTGGCGCCCGATGCGGCGCTGTACGCGCGCGTCTGGCCCGAACAGGCGTGCGAAAACCTCGGCGTCGTCCGTTCGCTCGACCAGCGCTTCGCGCAAATCAAGGTGACGCCGCTGCGCTATGGCGGCGGCAAGGTCGAAGCGCTCGTGAACGGCGCACTCAAGGTCGAATTGGACGAACCTGCCGCGGTGCGGCGCGCGTTCAGTTTCAGCACGGCGTCATCTGCGCCTGCGCGCCGCTACGTGCTCATCTCGCCGCCGGCGTTCGTGAATGAATTCGCCGCGTATCTCGCGTTGCGGCGCGAGCAGCGCAGCGACGTCGAATTCGTCCTTAAAAACGCCGGAGAAATCTATCGCGACTATCCGTTCGCCGCTACGAATTCGAACGGCGTCGCGCGCAATCCGGCCGAATCGATCCACCAGTTCATCCGCGAAAATGTCGCGGCCAATCCCGCCGGGATGACGTATGTCGTCCTGGGCGGCACGTGGGTGGACGCGACGGCGATCACGTCCGCGGACGACGTCCGGCTCGAGACGAAGATGCCCGGCATCATCGCCCAAAGCGCCCAGCTCTACTCGCATTATCCGCTCACCGACCTCTTCTACGCCTGTCTCAATGTTGACGACGGCAAATATCCCTGGGACGGCAACGCCAACGGCAAGTACGCCGACAGCGGCGAATTGAGCAACGACGCCAACGACTATTGGCCCGACATTGCCGTCTCGCGCCTACCGCTGCGCTCGACGCGGCTCAGCGAGGCGGCGGTGATTGCAGCCTTTACCGAGAAAATGCGCCGCGCCGAGGCGGAAGATTTCGACGGCGTGCATCAATATGCCTCCGCCGGCGGCGAACTCGACACGACCTACAATGCGGGCAGCGGCAATTTTTTGCGCGGCGAGCAGGAGTTCTTCGATGGCGGACTCAACCAGTTCGACTCTCGCCGTCCGAGCAGTTTCGTCGACTGCGAAGTCGTCCCGCGCCGCACCTTGAAGAACATCCTCTCCAAGCGCCGACCCGTGTTCGGCGGCAATCCGCTTTTCCCCAACAGCTGGGGCTCCGATTACCTGACGCAGACGGCGGCCGTGAGCGGCTTTTTCTCGTCCAACCGCGACTACACTGAATACCGCGACCACGGCTCGTCGACCTACCTCTACGGCGGCTTCGTGACCGTCGAGCGCTACCTCGCCGCGACGGGCATTTCGCGATTGATCGTCGCCGGCTTTTCGTGCATGACCGGCTGCATTGATACCGACAAGCTGACGCTCGCCGAGGCGGAGATCGTTTCGTCGCAAGGCGGCACCTTGGCGAGCGTCCACAATACGCGCTTCGGCCTTTCCTACGCCGGCAAGGGTGCGGCGGATGAAGACGGACTTTCCTCGACGCTGCAATACCGCTTGAAGCTGCAGCTGATGAACGAAGACTGCGATCTCGGCACGGCCTGGCTCAAGAGCCGGCAGAGCTATTGCGGCAAAGCCGGCGGACAGCAGCGATTCGTGATGATGGAGCAGATGCTTTTTGGCGATCCGCTCATCGCGCTCAGTCCCGCGGTGGCGTCCGCCGCGTGGTCCGGTGCTGAAGACCGCTCGCAAAACCTCGGCTACACCTCGCTTTCCGTCCCGGGCGGCACGACGATCGAAAGCGACAAGCTCGTCAAGGTAATGCAGAAGCTGACCGTTTCCGGCGCGGGCGATTTGACCTTCGCGGCCGACGGCGGCGTGGGCGGCGCGATCGGATTTGCCGCCGAGGGTGCGCACAAGCTCACGCTCGCCTCGCCCGGCAAGGCTTATTTCGTGCAACCTTCGAACGCCGTCGAAGTCGCGATTGCCGGTTCGGGGGTGACGCTCGATCTGGGCGCGACCATGCCGACTTTCACGAAGCTGACGCTCGACGGCGGCGAGACGCGCAAGACGAACAATTTCATCCGCGGCACGATGTCCGGCCAGCTCGCCGCCATGCTGCCCCTCGCCGTCCGCAATACTGAAGTGCTTTTCGCCACCAGCGATGCGTTCATCAATCCCACCGAGGGGGCGTCGATCGCCGTCGACAACGGCGCGGTCGGGTTTACGGCCAATCCCAACATCGGCAGGCAATATGGCAGGTGGGACGGCTTTTACTGTCCCGTCTCGCTCACCAATAGCTCGATTGTCGTCGACGTGACGCAAACGGCGGCGTTCGGACATTCCGCGACGCCGGGGCTTGACATTGCGGTCTTCGGCGATTCGTCCATCGCCACCACGCGCGGCGGCAAAATCAATCTGTTCGGCACGACCGCGATTGCCGTCGCCGAGGGTGCGGCGCTCACGCTCGATGCCGCCTTCGCGCCTTTTACGCTCGGCGACGGCACCGTCGGCAAAATCGCCATCGCCAACGGCGGTACGGTCGAGGTCGCAGGCGGCGAGGGGCTCGCCGGCGAAGTGGCGGTCGCTGGCGGCACGGTCTATTTACGCGAATTGCCGCTCAAGAACGTCACCAAGCTGACGCTGACAGGCGCGGTCAAGCTCGTCGTTCCGGCGAACGCGAGCGGCTTCTACCAGCTGCTCCCCGCCAAGGGCGCGGCGATCGAGATGGAAGGGGCGACGGTCACCGTCGCCGCCGACACGGCTCCCGATACGCCGATCGACGGCGCGTTCACTTCGACCTGCGCCTTTTTCGACAAGTCGGCGTTTCTGTCGTGGAATGTGCAGTCCGGCACCTGGAACACCGCCACCGACAACCAGCCGTGGATCTTGAACGGCGAGGTGAAAGCCTACTCGTCCGACTATCGCGCGTACTTCCCCGATGTCGCCGGCGCGGCGCAAGTCGAGGTCGAGGTCGGCGCGGAACTCACCTGCGATTTCGTCAACTTCGGCAACCAGACGAGCGCGTACGTCTTCAGCGGCGAAAAGCTCAACGTGACCTCGCTCCAGTTGGGTACCGATGTCACTTTCAGCAACCGCATCTATTCGGCCGCGGGCGTGCTCGCCTACGGCGGACGCAACCGGTTCTCGGAGTTGAGCGCGCCCTCGCTCGCCATCGAAGCGGGCGCTACCGTGCAGGCCGACTCGCTCAGCGACACCATCACCACCATCAAAGGCATCCGTTTCTATCCGCGGGTGATGAAAAACAGCGGCAGCGTGTGCAGCTTGACGGGCTTGGAGTTCTACAGCGGCGATACGCTGCTGCCGATTTCGGGCGCGACCAAATCGGATGCTCCCGGATATTCCAGCACCAATCAAGGATACCTCTGGGACGGCAACACCTCCGGCGCCCAATTGGCTTTCGGCAGCGAGTTGGTCTGGCAGGTCACGGTCAACAGCGCGACAGAATTTGCCAATGACTTGTATTATCTGCAATTCGATTTCGCCAGTCCACAGCCTTTGGTGACCAAATACCGTCTGGCGGGCGGATATCGCACTTATCAAAACGCCCCGACGTCATTTCGCGTCGATGTTACGGCTGACGGCGTTTCGTGGATTACGGTAAGTGATGTGAGCGGAGCCCGCCCGGCCGGCAATGGTCTGGACGCGCTATGGTATTTGGATGGCTATTATTCCTGTTCCTCGGGCACGAAGGCAACTGCCGTATCGGTGGCGGCGGGAGGCGAGTTTGTGCTGTCCGGCGCGCCGAGGGCGAATTTCGCCTTGGCGGAGGGCGCGGTGCTGAAGGCGGCGGCGGGGGAAGCGTTGCAGTATTCGGCGAACTGCACTTTTGCGTATCCCGCTTCGGGACGGGTGCTCATCGACGCCGGCGAGTTGGCGCTCGCGGCTGGGGCGCAAGCCAGGGTGATCGCCAACAGCGGCAAGGTGTTTCCGTTCGGCGATCTCCAGTATTTTGCGGCGGCGGACGAAGGCTACCACCTGGCGGTGAAGAGCGACGGACTCTACGTCGTCGGCGGCGCGGCGCTGGCCGGACCTTTCGACGGCGCGTTCCCGTGCGGCGAGACGACTTGGGACGGCGCCCAATGGTTGTATGCCGCCGGCGAAGGGGAGGAAAGAGTTGCGTTTGAGCGTCCGTGGAGCGAAATGACGCTCGAAGCGTGCGCTGACGTGGCGATCATGACGACGAACGACACGGTTGTCGTCTTCGACCGCGATGTCAATTTCGGTACGCTCAAAAGCCAGGTGCAGTCCATCGACACCGGCGCGGTGGTGATTGCCGGCAGGCTCCGGCTCGAGAAAGAACCGAACGTCACCGTCAATGCGCTCGTCTACGATTTGAGCGGATTCGAAGAGCGTGTGACCATCGCCTATTCGACCGGCGCGGCGCGCGTGATCGCCGGCAAGGACACGCGCCTCAGGGCGAACGGCACCGGCACGCTCGTCGTCGGCAGCGGCATGAAGGCGGTTTTGTACTTCCCCGCGTGGGGCGGCACGATCAAGAACGACGGCGGCACCGTCGAGTATCGCGCGCCGATAGCCGCGCCGCAGGTGGAGTTCAGATGAGCGCAATAGCGGCGGCGAGCTGTTTCCGCGGTTGACGGTGCGCAGCGTCAGTGGGCCTCACGGGATGTCAGGGGCGGACTTAAGTGGTGGGGTTGGAGTGGTGAAGCGTGCGCGTGAGCAGAGCGACGGAGACGAGTCCTGAGAGGAGCATGGTCAGCCAGTAGGCGGTCATGCCCGAGTGGCTGAGTCGCACGAGCGCATAGGCCGGAATCCACACGCCGAAGGATACGGTGGCCTGAATTCGACAGACGGCGGACGTCTCGCCACGTCCGCGGAGGATGGCTTGTAGAATCAGAGTCAGAAACTCGAAGACGGCCTTGGCGGCGATGACGGCGACTAGCGCGTGAAGGGCGTTGGTGAATTCGGCTGTCGAGAAGTTCGGTGCCGTTGGTAAGAACCAGCTCGGGGCGAAGACCGAGGTCATCCACAGCACCATGACGTAGAGGAGCGCGATGCCGATGGCGAGGATGATTCCCCAGAAGATCGTGCCGCGTTGTCTGGTGCGGTCGGGGGTGTGTCCGATGAGAATCTCGACTGCCTGGGCGAGTCCCTGGACGGCATTGTAGGGTAGGTTGTTGATTGCGAAGAGCAGGGTGGAGGCCGCGACGGCGGCGGGGGCGCACTCGGCGAGGAAGGCGGTGAAGAGGAAGAAGCCGCCGATCTCGATCACCGAGCGGAGTCCGTTGGGAAGGCCGAGACGGAGAATAGAAGGAATGGCCGTGCAGAGGTGGAGAGCGTGGAGATTGAAACGACGGGCCGAATTCGTGTAGATGGAGACGGCAAGAATCAGGCAGGGGACGATGTGGGCGATGGTTGCCGACCAACCGGCTCCGATCACGCCCTCGGTCGGGATGCCCCAGAGACCGTTGATGAAGATCGGGGCAAGGGCCATGTTGAGGAGAAAGCCGAAGATGGTGACGCCGCCCACGAGGCGCGTCTGGCCGCGTCCCGTGAAGTATCCGCCCAAGACGGCGGCGAGCGCGGTGAAAAAGCCGTTGACGAGCAGCACCTTGAAGTAGGCCGATTCGGCGGCGAGGACGGCGGGTTCGGTGTTGAAGATGCCGAGGATCGCGAGCCCGAGCGGTGCGGAGAGGAGGAAGAGCGGAATCGAGAGAACGGTCAGCAGTAGGGCACCCGCGAAAAGCCGGTTGGCGCCGCATTCGTCGCCGGAACCGTGGCGTTGGGCAATCAGGGTCCCCGAGTAGCCGAGCGTGTTGATGAAGAAGACCGAGAGCGTGACGGCCAACATCGAGCCGGGGAGGGACGCGTGAAGGGCGGTCGCCGAATGGCGGGCGAGGAAGACCTGCGTCACGAACGCATTCGCCGCGAAGGCGAGTTGTGCGAGGACGAGCGGCGTCGCCGTGCGAATCAGATGGAGTGCTGCTTTCGCCATTGGGACATCGTGAGCCCGTAGCGGGCCTTGAAGAGACGCTTGAGATAGATGTCGGAGTCCCATCCGCAGAGGTTGGCGATCGGACCGAGCGCCTGCTGGGGATCGCGGAGGCGCTCGAGCGCGTGGGCGAGGCGCACCTCTGTGATTTCCTCGGTGATGCGATGTCCCGTCGCGGCTTTGAAGCGGGTTTCGGCGAGGCGCTCGGAGAGTCCGAGAAACGCGACGACGTCGGCGGCCTTGAGTCCGTGCGTCGCTTCGCGGCGGATGAACTCGAGCGCGGCGAGGATCTTGGCATTGGGCTGGGCGAGGTGGCGCGTCGACTGGCGGAGCGTCACCCCGGCGACGGGAAAGAGAATGTGCTCCTCGGCGAGCTCGGGCTGCGCGAGACGGCGGACGAGCAAATCGACGGCGAGGCGTCCCGCGCGTTCGAAGTCGGGACGCACGCTGGAGAGCGAGGGCTTCGTCGCCTCGCAGACGGACGGCTCGTCGTCGACGCCGATGACGGCGATGTCGTCCGGAACGCACAGGCCGGCGGCGCGACAGGCGTCGAGCACGACGGCGGCGATATCGTCGTTCGCGGCAAAGAGTCCACAGGGCTTCGGCAGCTTGAGAAGCCAGGGCTTGAGGCGCGCGATGAAGTCCGCGGCGTTGCCCATCGTCCATGGGTCGAGGAGGGCCGTGCAGTCCTTGCCGAGCGCAGCGAGTGTTTCGCGGAAGGTTTCGTAGCGATCTGTACTCCAGTTGACATCGCGCGTCCAGCCGACGAAGGCGAAATGTTCGACCCCGGCGCGGAGGAGCACCTTGATAGCGCGTTCGGCGATGCCCGCGTTGTCGTTCTGGACGGTGAAGGCGGGCTTCGCGGCGAGGATCTTCGCATTCGGGTCGATATGGACGACGGGCAGTTTCTTCAGGAGGGGACTGGACGGGCGGATATGGGACGAGCCTTCGATCAGACAGCCGACGGGCTTCCAGAAGGCGAGCGTCTTCGCCAAAGGCACCTTCACCCGCGCGAGCTCCACGACCTGGACCTGCAGGTCGTGTTCGGCGGCAGCGGTCCGCGCCCCACGCAACGTCGGGATGCGCGAGCCGGAACAGAGATCGGTAAAAAGCAGGATGGTGTCCACACTGGGAATTGTATCAAAAAACCGTTCGCTTGTGAGCGGTTTTGGTTTGATGATTGTTGCGGTTTTGGTTAGTTGTTGTCGGGCTGGTTGTAGTAGAATATGAGGCAATCTCAAACGGAGAAAACTCATATGAACGTGAAGATACTCGCATTCGCTCTCTCTTCCACCTTCGCTTTTGGCGTTTTCGCGACGGACTACTATGTCGGCGGCGCCAATGCCAGTGATGAAAACGACGGTACGATTGACGCGCCGTTTGCGACGATTGATAAAGCGGTTATCACCGCACGCACGGCGAATGACGTCATTCATGTTGCGCCTGGTCCGTATCTCACGCACCACGACGATGGTGCGGCGGACAATAACTCGAAGTGGGGCCCGAACTTGTGCGTGAAGATGGTCGGTGAAGGCGCGACGCGTGACGACGTGATCATCAAGTCCGACGGATCGCATCGCACGCTGCGCATGGCTTCGGGTGCCTGGGTCGAGAACCTGACGCTTGAAGGACATCCCGAATCCAAGGCTGATAGAGGTGGCGTCATTGAGATGTCGGGAGGTACGCTCACGAACTGTGTCGTGAAGAACGGCATGGCGACGTCGAATGGCGGAAACATTTACGTTTCGGGCGGTACGATAGTTGATTGTGTCATTCGCGATGGTCAGATCAAAAGCACTGGCACGGATTGGAATACTTCCAAGGGCGTTAACGTTATGATGAACGGTGCAGCGAAGATGAGCCGTTGCCACATGATCGGTGGTACGACGACGAAGAAAGAGGATGGCACGTTCTATTATGAGCGCGGCAGCGTGCAAATCGGAAATAACGGAGCCGAGGTTGAAGACTGTCTGATCGAGCAGTGCGAGTGCGGCGGCTTGATGCTGCAGGCAACCGGGAGCAAGGTGTACAACACGACGGTCGTCAACAACAAGGCGTATGGCGTATGGTCTTGGAACGCCAAGCAGACGCTCGTCAACTGCGTGATCTTCGGCAATCGTAAACTGGATGGAACCGTCGGGGAATGGAGCGGCAACCAGCCCACGGCTTCGGATGCCCAGTTCATCAATTGCGCGATGGCGGCCAATACGTTGTCGACAACCACCTTCAAGACGCTGGTCGTGATTGACGAGAGCGACTTTGCCGATTACGCGGCGGGTGATTATCATCCGGCGCAGGGTTCCGCCCTGATCGATGCGGGCGGGGCGGATCCGCGTGGCACGTCCGCCTCAGCGACCGATCTGGCGGGCAATCCCCGCATGAGTGGAACGATTGATATTGGCTGCTACGAGTATCAGAAGCCGGATATGACTGTTCGCATCGAGTCGGCATCGTTCGATCAGTCCTTTGCACCGGCTGTCGTCACGTTTTCACATGCAGTCGAGAATTCGATTTCGCCCGAGAATGTCGTCTTCACCTATACTTTCGGTGATGGTAGCGAAGCTGCGACCACAAAGGAATTGACGCTTCAGCATGCCTATGCGAAGCCTGGAGTCTACACCGTGACAATTACGGCTGTGAATGAGTGTGAGGAAGAGCGTGCTGAGATGATATATGAGGGGTATGTGCATGTCGGGTCCTCGACGGTTTATGTGAATGCCGGCAATAAGAATGAGGCCTTCCCGTATGACACCTTGGAAACGGGGTATGCGAATCTGAAGACGGCGATTGGGGCTGCACAGGAGGGGTATACGCTTCTCGTGGGAGAAGGTGTCTACGGATCGGGCGACCAGACATCGATCTCAAAGGCGCTGACGATTAAGGGCCTTGGCAAGTCGCCCGAGGCCGTTGTTCTTCGCAATACGACCGAGACCCCAGATACGTATTATCACCGCACGCTCGAATTGAAAAATAACGCATTGTGGGTTGAGAACCTGACGATTGAAAATGGTCGCGTGAAGAATGAGAACGGCGCGAACGTGAAATTGGTGGGCGGTGTCATCACCAATTGCGTGATTCGCGGCGGATATGTGCTGACGGCAGGGGAGAATGCGAACGGTGCCGGCTCGGCCGTTGAATTGGCTGGTTCTGGGACGCTCACGCACTGCGTCATCACGAACAATATTGTTGACGGGACGTCAAGCAATCAAGGACTGGCTGGTGGTGCGGTGTTTGTAACCTATGGGGCCAAGAATGGTCGGGTGAGTAACTGCCTGATCGCCGGTAACCGCTACATCACCTCGGGAGACGTGCCGAGGAGCGGCACGGCTGGCATTCGTTTCGGCGGGGGCAATGACAACACGCAGATTGAGAATAATACGATTGTTGCGAATGTTGTTGAAGGTTCCCTGTCTGAGGATTCCGCAGGTCTTCATTGTACGACGTGGTACGGGCGCGTGCGAAACAACATCATTGCCGGCAACTACGAGACCGGTAAGTCCACGTATACGTCGGTCAAGGTTGATAAGGAGCATTGCACGTTTGATAACAACTTGACGGATGATGCGACGGCTTATACGTCCAAGAGTTTCGCTGCGCCGCTTGCGACGATTTTCAAGGATTTTGAAAAGGACGATTATACGCTGCCGCCGACGAGTCCGGCTTGCAATAAGGGTATAAAGACAGGCCTTGCGCTGTTGCCGTCTGTCGATCTCCTCGGTAATCCGCGCGAGTTCGGTAAGGCAATCGATATCGGCTGTTACGAGTGCCAGCGCTTGCCGGGGCTTGCGATCTTGATTAAGTAAGTGGGGAATGCGTACGCTTTCCCTGAGTCTGGTCGGTCTACTCGCCGGAGGCGCGTGGGCGGCGGACGAGCTGTCGCTTGACAGCTCGCGCGTCGCGGCCGTGTACAGCGGCAAGCTCACGTTTGAGAAGGATGCGGTTGTTCTCAAGAGCCGAAGCGTCGAGTATTCGTCGGGGCTTCGGCTTTTGCCGCCACCGGAGAAGACGACGTTCGACTTATCGTCGGGGCGCTACCTCGCGGCGGATCTCGAGTCTCTTGCCGATCACCAGCAACGCATCGGTGTGCAGGTCAAGACCGCCGAAGGCGACGCCTGGGGAACGATTGCGCTGGATCCCGGCGAGAAGGCGACGCTCAAGCTCCAGTTGCCGCATGCGTCGATCTATGCGCATCCAGCCGGGACACCTGGCGTCAAGACGCTCGATACGACGGCGATCACGAACATCTCCTTTTCGGTGGCCTGGCCGTACGAGGGACAATTTTCGGGCCTCCTCAATATGCGACTCTCGAATGTGCGCCTCATGGGTACACCTGATTATGCGCGCAAGGTGACACCCGCAAATTATCTGCCTTTTGTCGACAAGTTCGGACAATTCGCACACGGCAACTGGCTTTACAAGGTTCATGACGCGTCCGAGCTCCGCGACGATTTGCGTCAGGAGTTGTCTGACCTTAAAACGGCTCCAGATGCGTGGGATGAGTACGGCGGTTGGAAAAATGGTCCGCAACTGGAGGCGACGGGACACTTTCGCGTTGAGAAGGTGGACGGAAAATGGTGGTTCGTGACCCCCTCTGGGCATCTCTTTTATTCGCTCGGCATCAACGTCATCAAGACCGACAGCGACGCGGCGAACGGGTACGAACATCGGGACTGGTACGAGAGCGCTCCGAAGAGCGCGATGAGCTTTCCGACGTGGAACCTGCAGGCCAAGTTCGGTAAGACAGATTTTGCCTCCGACTACTATGACTTCGTCTGTCAACGACTCGATTCGTGGGGCATCAATACGATCGGCAACTGGTCCGACGGGGCGCTAACGAACCTCGGTCGCAAGCCGTATGTGCTGACGGTCATCTCGAAGCCCGCGAATGCGCCGAAACTGGCGAACGGGTTTTACGACACGCTCGACCCGACGTTTGCGGACGCGATGAAGGCGGCGGTCGCAGGAGCCGTGGCGACGGCTGGCTCATCCTACGCGAAGGCAGTAACCGATCCGATGTGCATTGGCTTTTTCATTGACAATGAGCTCTCATTCCCGTCTGATAGCGCCTACTACGAACCGTACTTCAAGGCTTGCAAGGAGGCCATCGCCGCCGTGGCGCCTCAGAAGCTCTATCTCGGCTGCCGTTTCAAGGGGCTGCGTAATTCCGAAGCACTTTGGCTTGCCGCTGCGAAATGGTGCGATGTTATCTCGGTCAACTCGTACGTTGCGAGCGTCGCGGTGTTCGGCGAAGGCGAGTATGCGGCACCGAAGTTCGACCGCCCGATCCTGCACAGTGAGTTCCATTTCGGGACGCTCCACCGCGGGATGTTCTCGGCGGGACTCTGTGCTGTTGGCGACCAGTGTGCGCGGGGTCGCGCCTATCAGCGGGTCGTCGAGGGGGCGCTCCGGCATCCGCTTTTTGTCGGCTCGCACTGGTTCCAGTATCGCGACCAGCCGCTCGTCGGTCGTGGTGACGGCGAGAACTATCAGATCGGATTCGTCGATGTCTGTGACCGTCCGTATCCCGCCCTGATCCGAGCCGCGCGAAAGCTGGGGGAGGAACTCTATGAGACTCAAAATGGATTGCTCAAATGATACTCGCAACGCTTTTAGCTGTTTTGACCTACGCACCGCTGGATCTGTCACCAGAACCTGAACCGGAAGAGCCGACCGGTCCGGATGCTGTCGGTACGGACATCCTTGTCGAGGCGGAGTCCTTCGCGACGAAAGGGGACTGGGTTGTCGATCCGCAGTTTGTGGAGCAAATGGGCTCGCCATACCTGCTCGCGCATGGCCGCGGAATTCCGTGTGCCGATGCAACGACGAAGGTCGTGTTCCCGTCCGCCGGTCGCGTGCGCGCCTGGGTGAGGACACGCGACTGGACGCCGGATTGGGATGGTGAAAAGCCAGGACAATTCCGGCTTGCCGTCGGGAGCAAGGTCTTTCCGAATATCCTGGGCGTTGCGCCCGCGACATGGGGCTGGGTTGACGCGGGTGTTATCTCGATGGTGAGCAAGGGTGAGAAGCCCATTTATCTCAAGGATCTGACGGGCTTTGAGGGACGGTGTGACGCCATCTACTTTACGCCGGCATCTGTGACGACCCCGCCACCGAACGATCCGCAGGAACTCGCCGCGTGGCGCGCCGCGAAGCGCGGCGAGACCGAACCGCCCGCCGATGTCGTCGAAGCTGATCTGGTCGTTGTCGGCGGCGGCATTGCCGGTACGGCGGCGGCGATTGCTGCGGCGGATGCGGGACTTTCCGTTGCAATTGTTCAGGATCGTCCGATGCTTGGCGGCAATGCGAGTGACGAGATTCGCGTTCGGACCGAGAAGGAGGGGCACGAGTTCCATTGGATCATGAAGGCGATCTGGAACACCCAGCATAATGCCAACTCGATGGCGGCGGACGACTCGCGCCGTGCGGCGGTCGTTGCGGAGTATCCGTCGATCACGCCGCACTTGCTCTGGCGGTCCTATGGCGTTGTCACGAACGCCGCGCGGAAGATTCTTGCGGTGGACGCGCGTCATGTCGAGACGGGGGCGCGTCGTCGGTTTGTTGCACCGCTTTATGTCGATACGACGGGTGATGGATGGATTGGCTACTGGGCCGGTGCGCGGTATATGCTCGGTCGTGAGGCGAAGGATAAATTTGATGAACCGCAGTTCGGACAGGACGTCGCTGATACATCGACGATGGGCAACTCGCTTCTCTGGACAACCAAGACACAGGCGACGACCTACGAGTTTCCGTCCGTGCCTTGGGCGACGAAGGTGAGCGGCCCGAGAGCCGATACGTCCGGTGGTTGGCAGTGGGAGGCGGGGCTTGATCCGAGCGAGGATACGATCGAGGATGCCGAGATGTTGCGCGACCGCCTGTTCCGCGCGATTTACGGCAGTTTCTCGAATATGAAGGCGCTCGCCGGAAACGAGACGCGCGTCTTTAACTTCTTCGGCTACATCGCGGGCAAACGTGAGTCGCGCCGTCTGGTTGGCGATTACATCGTGCGGGAGAAGGATGTGACGGAGACGCGTCCGTTTGAAGATGCGATCGGCATCGCGACGTGGACCATTGACTTGCACCGTCCGAGCGGGACGTCGGGCTTCCAGGCCGAGACGACGCACAACAAGGTCGATCCCTGGTGGATGCCGTACCGCTCGCTCTACAGCGCCGACGTGCCGAATCTCTTCATGGCCGGCCGGTGTGCGAGCTACTCGCACGTCGCCTTCGGATCGAGCCGTGTGATGCACGCGGGCGGACAGCAGGGTGTGGCGGTCGGCTACGCAGCGGCGCTCTGCAAGCGTCACGCGTGCTTGCCGCGCGAGATTTATCGCCGCAAGGCCTATACGGAGGAGTTGCGTGCGCTGATCAATTCGCGACAGACCGAGAAGAAAATGCCCGATTATGTCTGGCCGCGGATGGTGATGCTGAAAGAGACTGCGTCCGTGGTTGTGGATAACGATGACGAAACCGGGGTGGATATTTCTGGAGATTGGGCCGTCAGCACGAGTTCGTCCAATCGTGTCGGCGCGAATTATCTGCACAGCCGTCAGGCGGCAAACGACGATCTCTGGGTTCGCTACACGCCCGAACTGCCGGGCGACGGGGAATACCGCGTATCCCTCTGGTGGAATGGTAATGAGTCGCGCGGCTCGACCGTGCCCATTGAGATTGCCTACGACGGCGGGGTGACGAATGTTGTCTGCAACATGACGTCAAATCCTCAGAAATGGGTGGCACTCGGAAGCTGGCCGTTCAAGGCGGGGAAGACTGGGTATGTTCGTATAGGAACAACAGGTCAAGAGGGCAAATTCGTGATTGCTGATGGTGTCAAGTTCGCGCTTTACGAAGAGGTGAAGGTGCCGACAGGGCGCGGTGTCATGGTGAAAATCCAGTAGACAGATTTGCAAATTTTAGAGAGAATATAACTTGTGTAAGACAGTCACAAGGAGAATCGCATGAATAACGCATTCAGTTTCAAGCCCTATTTCGTTTTGGCGTTTGTCGGCGTGGCAGCTGGGTTGACGGCCGAGGATCTTGTTCCTGACGCGGACGGCGTCATTAGTATTGGTAGTCAGAATAACACGACGATCACACAAACCTTTACCGATCTGCCGGATCAGGCGGTCTCACTCAAGAAGGTCGGAACGGGCTGGACCTATCTCAAGCCGAAGGGGGTGTCGACTTTCTCGGGCGGTATCGTGATTGCTGACGGCCAGCTTCGCGTCAGCGGGCCGCAGGCGATCGGTACGGGACCGATTAAGATTGGCTCGAGTGGGTGTTCGCTGATTTTGGATGGTGAGAATACTGTTGTTTCGGGGCGCGTGACGTTCAATCGCTCTGAGAGCAACTCGGGTTGGGCAGCCTCGTTGAATAACCTGCTGACGTTCACGGATATTAATGGTTACGCCAAGCTGGGGCGCGATAATGGAAAAGCGACAAATCTGGCCTTGGTGCCACGTGCGGACTCTGCCGCGGTGACGAATATCGTCCTCAATGGCGCAATCGATCTCGCCCTCGGCGGGACGATTACGATCGGTGCCGAGACGGCGGGTGCGCTTTTCGATACGTCGCTTCCCGAAACAACCCCGAATGTCCATGTTGCTGCGGCGGGCGTGACCTTCAGGACGGCCGAGGGCGCGAATACAAAACTCGGCGTGCCGCTGCATGTCGATGCGGCTGACCGCGTTGAGTCGCGCGGTTGCGTGACGGTGGAGGGCGCGGGATCGCTCACCCTCGAGCGGCTGATGGATCCGGCCGAGATTAAGGTATCTGGTGGTACGTTGGTACTTGATCCGGCGACGGTGCCGGCAGAAACAGGACTCTCAGTCGCATCCGGAGCTCGGCTGACCTTGTCAGGGAGCGCGGTCAATCTTATTGTCAACGGAGGTTTTGAGGATTCGGGCTGCGAGACCTTTACAACGGGTGCAGCGAACTGGACGTTTACGAAAAGCTCGTCCGCCCGCGAGAGCGGACATCAGAGGAACGGTTGTGCGATGACAACGTCCGGACCTGCCGCGCCGGAAGGTTCGTTTACGGCCTATCTTCGCGACACATCGACGATGGCGCAGACGGTGAGTGTCGCCGAATCGGGCGTGTATCGTCTTTCCTTCCAGCAAGCGTGCCGCAAGACGCACAACTCGTGGCGCTTGGGAACGTCGGTTTCTGTTGATGGTGAAGTTCGCTTGACAGTGCCGTCTCAAGATTCCGCCTATGATTTTGCTGCTCATTCGGTTGACGTGGAACTCACGGCCGGCGACCATACGATCGTGTTTGCGACAGATGTAGGCACAGGGAAGAATGACGATGTGACGGGCAATATGGTCTTCCTTGATGCGATTTCGCTGGTGCGTGTCTTGCCGGTGGCTGATCTCACGTCGGTGTGCGTGTCACTAGAGACGGGCTCGATCTTGCGTCTGGAGGAAGGTGTCTCGGTCGTGACAGAAAACTTGTTTGTCAATGGCGAGAAGTTCGGCGGTTCGGCGTCCGGATTGACGCGTCTGGGCGTCATCGTCGAGGGTACGGGGACGTTGAAGGCGAAGGCGGGTTCGGGTTTGGTTATTCTCATTCAGTAATTTTGGCGATTGATATGCGTTGCGGAGCATTAGTATTTCTGCTATTGGCGGCGACTGTCGGCGTGGCCGAGCCGTTCAAGGATGGTGATACGGTTGTCTTCTTGGGTGATTCGATTACGCACGGCGGTCGTTATCACGGGTTCATTACCGATTTCTACCGGACGCGCTATCCCGAGCGGAAAATCCGTTTCATCAACTCTGGCATCGGCGGCGACAGTGCGATCGGAGCCCAGAAGCGCCTTCATGAGGATGTTGCCGAATATCGTCCGACACACGTGGCGCTTCACTTCGGCATGAACGATATTGATCGCGGCGCGTATACGCGCGAGACGACGACAGATCGGTTGCGTCGGCGGGCGGATGCCCAGGCGAAATGGCGGAAGAATCTCGACGATCTCGTTACTCAGGTGAAGGCCGTCGCGCCGCAGGTGGAGCTCATCTACCTGTCGACGACAATCTATGATGATACGGCGGTCGCAACGAATGTTCCGCCGAACGCGTCGGGTTGGGCGACGGTCAATCAGGTCGGTTGCAGCGCGGGTCTCGCTCAGATGGCGGGACATGTCCTTGCGAGAGCAAAGACGGAGGGCGTTCTGGGCGTCGATTGGTATACGCCGCTCAACGGTTATCTCCTCAAGCGGCAGGCGGCGGATCCGCATTTCATGATGACGAGCTGGGACCGCGTGCATCCGAATTCGCTCGGCCACTCGATTATGGCCTGGGCGTTTCTCGAAGCGCAGGGCGTGTCGCCGATCGTGAGCGACGTGGAAATCGACGCGACGCGAGGCGAGGTCACGCGGTGCGTGAATGCCGCGCTCACGAATCTGAAGGTGACGTCCGAGGGTGTCTCGTTTCTGCTTCGCGAAAACGCATTGCCGCTTCCGGTGGCACCGATTGCACGCGGTGCGGCTGAAGAGCTGGGCATCGCCGAAAAGCTCAATCGCGAGCTGCTGACGGTGGTGGGACTTGCCGCAGGACGCTATACGTTCGCGATTGATGGCGTCGAAGTCGGTTCCTACACGGACGAAGAACTTGCCGCCGGCATCAACCTGGCGTTCAACGAGAAGACGCCGCAGTACGCGCAGGCCCAGGCGGTCTCAAAACGGAATTGCGAACTCTGGGGCGAGGAGACGGTTCTGAGGAATCATCACAGTGCGCGCTGGAGCTTCTACGGCAAGACGAATGTGGACGATCTTGCGGGACTCGCCGCGTATGTCGAGGCGCTCCCTGACAAGGGCGGTTACTTCGGCCGTTTCGTACCCGGCTACGTCGCCTACTGGCCGACGTATCGCGAGACACGGGCGAAGCTCCTCGCCGAGCAGGAGGAAGTCTACGAGCTCGCCCGTCCGCGTCCCCATCGGTATGAGTTGAAGGTGTTGTGAAGTGGTCTATCGTGTCGGGGACCCGTTCTTCGCGCGCTTCCTTCGCACCTGCCCTTGGCGGTAAGATATCAGATAATACCCAAGAACAAGTGGTTGATGAGCAAGTTTCTGTCCTAAGGAGTTTACC
>CAMAHK010000031.1 GCA_945834475.1 uncultured Verrucomicrobiota bacterium | reverse complement strand
TGCGGGCTTGGTCAAGAACACGATTTTGGAATTTTCAACTGGCAAACTCGGGAAGAGGTTTTATTGGAATGGAGGAAGTGAGAACTATGCGAAAGAGCCGCTTGCTATGATGGGCTTTTGGTATAATATTAGCCAATGCTTACGATTGACATCATTAGTGTTCAGCCGCAGATGTTGGAGGGATTCCTGCGGGAGTCCATTGTCGCGCGCGCCGTGAAGAAGGGGGCGTGCGCGATCAACATCATTGACCTCAAAGAATTCGGGCTCGGGAAATGGAAGAAGACGGATGACGCGCCGTACGGGGGCGGACCGGGGATGCTGATGCGCTGCGAGCCGTGGTTCGCGGCTGTCGAGAGTTGCTTGAGAGGAGAACTTGGAAGCGCCGCGGGCGAGGGCGCACACTGCTCTAGCGACTGCCTTCGGCAGCTCGGCTTCGCCTCGGCAGATATGCGGTACGGGGGCGCACGGGTCATCATGACCTCGCCGGCGGGGAAGACGTTCACCCAGCGCGATGCGGAGATGTTCGCGGCGCTTGGAACAGCCACGACGACCGACAGCCGACAACCGACAACCGGCAACCAACAAGCAACAACCAACAGCCATCTCATTTTCCTCTGCGGACATTACGAGGGGTTTGACGCGCGGATTGAGACGCTGGTCACGGACAAGTATTCGATCGGCGATTTCGTGATGACGGGCGGGGAGCTTGCGGCGGCGGCGATGACGGATGCGATCGTCAGGCTTTTGCCGGGCGTCTTGGGCGGCGGTCCCGCCGCGACGGCGTCGGAGAGCTTTGGCGGCGAGGGGCTTCTTGAGCCGCCGCAGTACACGCATCCGGCCGAGTTCCGCGGCCTGAAGGTGCCCGAGGTCCTGCTCTCGGGCGACCACCGCAAGATCGAAGCCTGGCGCAAGGCGGAGGCGATTCGTCTCACGCAACTTTACCGTCCGGATCTGATATGATGCACTCCTTTCTTCTCGCCATTGCCATCGTCGCGCACGAACCGGGGTACTATACCTCGATGGCGAATCATGTGAAGCGCTGGCTTGGGCAGGAGAACGTGCCGGCGCAAGTGGTCTCGGCTCAGGCGATGGCGGGTGCCTTGCAGAAAGAGCGGCTCGCCTTTCTCGTGGGGTTCGAGAACCCGACGGCGGGCGAGATGTCGACGCTCCGGGCGTTCCGGGCGCGTGGCGGCAAGCTCGTTGTCCTCTATTCCGGATCGGCGGCGCTTGGGGCGCTGATGGGCGTTCAGCCCGTCGGGTATTCGGCGGCGCCGTATCCGGGGGCGTGGAGCCGGATGGACTTCGCCTCGAAGATTCCCGCGGGGCTTCCGCGTTCCGTTCGGCAGACCTCGTCCGTCCTGCAGCGGGCGCGGCCTGAGCCGGGGAAGGGACGGGTCCTCGCGACCTGGTCGGACCGGCAGGGACGGTCCACGGGTGAGCCCGCCTGGATCGTGACAGGCGCGGGCTACTGGATGACGCATCTTCTTCTTTCCGACGGCGACGAGGACGCCAAGGCGCAGCTTCTTGGGGCGATCGTCGGCTCGGTCGATCCGAAGGCGTGGAGCCTGACGGCGCATACGGCGCGGGAGGCGGCGAAGCAACGGGCCTGGCGCGACTATGCGATGCGGCAAGTGCCGCGGCGCGGGGAGATCCATGCGGTATGGGATCATGAGGGGACGGGACTTTATCCCGGCGACTGGCCGCGCACGTTCCGGATTCTGCAGGACGCACACGTCACCGATCTCTTTGTCAACGTGGCGGGCGCGGGTTTCGCGCATTATCCGAGCACCGTGTTGCCGCGCTCGAAGACCTTTTGGCAGGAGGGAGACCAGCTCGCGAAGTGTCTCGCGGCGGCGAAGGGGACGGGTATTCGCGTTCACGCCTGGGTGCTCACGTTCACGGCGACGCGCGGTTCGCCCAATGCGCTGGCGAATTTCGCGAAGAAGGGGTGGCGCCTGAAGACGACGGGCGGCAAGATGACGGACTATCTCAATCCGTCGATTCCGGCCGTGCGGTCGTACATGCTCTCGGCCATCGACGAGATTGTCGCGCGGTATCCGGTCGCGGGCATTCACCTCGACTTCATCCGTTGGGGTGACGGCATCGCCAAGCCCGCGAACGCCGCAGTGCCGGTCTCGCAGTTTGTCACTGCGGCGCGTCAGCGCGTGAAGCGTCCCCGCTGGCTCACGACGGCCGTCTACGGCAAGTATCCTCAGTGCGTCGCCTCGGTCGGACAGAACTGGGCGTCGTGGCTGGACGCGAGTCTCGTCGACTATGTCGTGCCGATGGACTATACGTCGTCCCTTCAGACGCTCAACGAACTGCTGGCGATGCAGTCGGGGACGCAGCTCCGGCGGCAGCGGACGATCATCGGCCTCGGGGTGACGGCGAACGAGTCTCATCTTGACGCGAAGCAGGTCATCGACCAGATCAACCTCACGCGCCGCTACGGTTTCGCGGGCAATGCGCTTTTCGACCTCGACACGACGCTGGAGCGGAATGTCCTGCCTTATCTGCGACTGGGACTCTGGTAGAAGGTTTTGCAAAGCAGGGCGCTGAATTTTGATATAATATTTGACAATTATGAGAATCTCTAAAATTGACCGACAGACGAAGGAGACACAGATCTCGCTCGAGCTTAATCTCGACGGATCGGGCGAGGGGACGATCGATACTGGCATCGGGTTCTTCGATCATATGCTCGAGCTTCTGAAGAAGCACGCGCTCATCGATCTGACGGTCAAGGCCGTGGGCGACCTCAAAGTCGACTATCACCATACCGTCGAGGATGTCGGGCTCGTGCTCGGCAAGGCGCTCAACGAGGCGCTCGGCGACCGCAAGGGGCTGACGCGCTACGGGTTCGCGTCCATTCCGATGGACGAGGCCCTCTGCGAGACGTCGCTCGACCTGGGCGGGCGTCCGTTCCTCGTCATGCAGTGCGCGATGAAGCACATGTTCGTCCGGGACTTCGAGGTCAAGCTTGTCGAGGAATTTTTTCGCGCCGTCTCGGTCGAGGCGCGGGCAAACATCCACCTGCGCGAGATCTATGGCGATGAGGCGCATCACGTCTGCGAAGGCCTCTTCAAGAGCTTCGCCCGTGCGCTCCGTCAGGCGAAGGCGATTGATCCGAACGAGAAGGGTGTGCCGTCGTCGAAGGGGGTTATTTGAGAAATTGGCGAATTGGCGAATAGTGTAAGGAGTTGTAGAGATGATTATTTTACCGGCGATTGATTTGAAGGACGGGAAGTGCGTGCGGCTCCGACAGGGGCGTGCGGACGACGTGACGGTTTATGGCGACGATCCGGCCGAGCAGGCGCGGGACTGGCGCACGCAGGGCGGACAGGAGCTGCACGTCGTCGACCTGGACGGTGCGTTTGCGGGAACGCCGAAGCACGCGGAAGTCATCCGCCGCATCATCGAGGCGTTCGGCGGCCCCGTCGAGGTCGGCGGCGGCATCCGCAACATGGAGACGCTGACGTCGGTTCTCGAAGCGGGTGCGACGCGCGCGATCATCGGCAGCGCGGCGCTGGACGATCCCGAGTTCCTTTCGCAGGCGGTCGAGCAGTACGGCGAGCGCATCGCCGTCGGGATCGACGCGCGGGACGGCTTTGTGCAGACGAAGGGCTGGGTCGAGACGACGAAGGTGAAGGCCGTCGATCTCGCGAGCGCGGTCGCGAAGGCGGGCGTGAAGACGATCATCTACACCGACACGGCGACGGATGGCATGCTCGGCGGACCGAACCTGAGCCAGATGGCGGCGATCTGTGATGCGGCGCCGACGTGCGCGATCACGGCGTCGGGCGGCGTGTCGTCGCCGTACGATGTCGCGAACCTCAAGGCGCTCGAGCGTTCGAACCTTCGGGCGGCGATCGTCGGCAAGGCGCTTTACGACGGACGCACCACGGTCAAGGAAATGAACATCGCCGCGATATAGGATTAACATGGGCAACTATCAGAACACGCGACATCACAAGGGTCCCCGTGAAATGGTGACGGGCGGCGAGTGGATTTACGGACGCAATCCCGTCGAGGAGGCGCTCGCGGCCGGACGCCGCACGGCGAGCGAGATCATCCTTCCGCCGGCGAACCCAGAGGAGGACGACCAACTCCAGCGCATCCGCGACGAGGCGCGCAGCCGCCGTCTCGTGATCCGCACGATGGAGCGCGACCAGCTCGACAAGCTCACGCGTTTCGGACATCATCAGGGCGTCGCGCTCAAGACGACGGGCTACCCGTACGTCGGGATAGAGGACATTCTGCGCGACGTGGAGGAAGACGAGAATGCTCTCGTCGTCATCCTGGATCATCTCGAGGATCCGCAGAACGTCGGTTCGATCTTGCGCACGGCGTGCGCGATCGGCGCGACGGGCGTGGTGATTCCCGAGGACCGCGCGTGTGGCATCACGCCCGCGGCGGTGCGGGCGTCGGCCGGCGGCGCGGAGCATATCAAGGTCGCGCACGTCGTCAATATCGTCCGTGCGATCGAGGACCTCAAGGAGGCGGGTTGCTGGATGACGGGCCTCGACTGGGGCCCGGACGCGAAGAAGTACACGGAGATCGATTTCAAGGGACGCGTCGGCCTGGTGGTCGGCGCGGAGGGCGAGGGCATCTCGCGACTCGTGCGTGAGAACTGCGACTTCATCGCCGAACTGCCGATGCCGGGCGGTTTCGAGAGCCTGAACGCCGGCGTCGCCACGGCGGTGACGATGTACGAGATTCTGCGTCAGAGAGGTTAAGTCATGGGTGAGAGCGCATCACTCGCGCGGATGATCCTGAAGTCCGCCGGCATTTATTCCGACGAGACGCTGGAGAAGATCTTTTCCCTGCGCGCGGCGAATCCGGGCATGGGCCTCGCCGAGGCGGCCGTCAAGTTCGGCGGCGTTCGGGAAGTGGAGTTCCTCGCGGCCGTCGGCAAGGTGCTGGGACTTGAGACCGTCGATCTCGAGGAACAGAATCCGACGCCGGATGCGTTGCAGAAGTTGCCCGCGAGCGCGGTCTACCAGTACAATGTGCTGCCGTTCCGTTCGGACGAGACGACGCTCACGATCGTCTCCTCCGATCCGTTCGATACGGCGGCCGAGGGCGGATTGCGCCTTGCGTCGAACCTGCGCGTGAAGACGGTGCTGGCCCCGAAGGAGCTCGTCGAGAAGACCGTTAAGAAGTTCTACGGCGTCGGTGCCGAGGCGATCGAGAAGATGCTCGAGGACGGCCGTTACGACGTCGGCGATGAGTTCGGCGCGATGACGAAGATCGACGTGAACGAGATGGGTGAAGAGGCCTCGATCGTCCGCTTCGTGAACCAGATCATCGCCGAAGCCGACCGCCAGGGCGCGACGGATATCCACATCGAGCCGCAGGAGACGGAGTTGCGCATCCGCTACCGCATCGACGGCATGCTTCACAAGGTCGACGTGCCGCCGCAGCTGAACCGCCTCAAGTCGGCGATCATCTCGCGTATCAAGGTCATGGCGAACCTGGATATCGCCGAGAAGCGCCTGCCGATGGACGGCCGCATCGGCATCCGCATTGCGGGACAGGATATCGACATCCGTGTGTCGACGATGCCGGCGGCGTACGGCGAGTCGATCTCGCTGCGACTTCTCGCGAAGTCTGGCTCGTTCGTGAAGATGTGCGACCTCGGGTTCAACGACCGCGACTTCGCCGTCGTCAACAAGATCATCCACCGTCCGAACGGCATCTTCCTCGTGACGGGCCCGACGGGTTCCGGCAAGTCGACGTCGCTCTATTCGTTCCTCTCCGAAGTGAACAAGATCGACGTCCGAATCATGACGGCCGAAGACCCGATCGAATACCACATGGCGGGCATCAACCAGGTGCAGATGCAGTCGGAGATCGGCATGACCTTCGCCCGAGCGCTACGCGCGTTCCTGCGTCAGGACCCGGACATCATCATGGTCGGCGAAATCCGCGACCGCGAGACGGCCGAGATCGCGATCAACGCGTCGCTGACGGGCCACATGGTCTTCTCGACACTGCACACGAACGACGCGGCGGGCGCGTTCCCGCGTCTGATCGACATGGGCGTCGAGCCGTTCCTCATCGCGTCCGCCGTCGCGGGCGTGATGGGCCAGCGTCTCTGCCGCCGGCTCTGTCCCGACTGCAAGAAGGAGGCGCCGATTGACATGATGTACTACACGCTCAACACGCCGCCGCCCCAGAACTTCGTCTGGGAACCGAACGGGTGCGACAAGTGCTCGAAGACGGGCTACAAGGGACGGCGCGCGCTCTTCGAGGTGCTGGATGTCGACGAGGACATCGAAGGCGCGATCGTCCGCCGTGAGAACGCGACGCAGATCCGAAACCTCTCGCTCGAGAAGGGCATGAAGACCCTGCGCGAGGATGGCTGGGCGAAGGTCTTCGCCGGCGTCACGTCCGTCAAGGAAGTTCTTCGTGTCACGGAGGACCAGTAAACCCACGAGTGATCGCGTTGTCGACGCACTTGATTTTGCACGTTCCGTTTTGATATAATCTAAACAATAATCTCCACGAAAGAGGATTGATTCACAATGTCTAAAGAGTCTGTCGTTCGGAATAACGTTTGGAAGTGGCTTGTCCTAGCCCTTGTCGCTGGTATTTCCTTCTATGTCTGCAATCCGCCGTCGGAGAAGCTGCGCTTCGGCCTCGACCTGAAGGGCGGCACGTCCTTCACGCTCGGCGTCGACAAGGATCGTCTCGCGGAGTCGATCATCGCCGAGAATCCCGAGCTCACGAACGAGGTCGGTGCGGTCGAGAAGAAGATCGACGAGATGCTCAACCGCCAGGGTTGCGACGACACGATCGTCTCGGTCATCCGTCGCCGTGTTGACGCGATGGGCACGAACGAGCCGGTCATCCAGGGCATGAAGGATCACCGCCTCCTCGTCCAGCTCCCGGGTGCCGACGAGAAGACGCGCAAGGAGGCGAAGGCCTCGCTTCAGAACGCGGCGTACCTCGAGTTCCGCCTGACGCACCCGAAGAACGACCAGCTCGTCTCGAAGCTCCTTTCCAAGAACGTTGCTCCCGAAGGGTATGAGAAGGCCGGCAATGGTTATCGCCGCACGGCGAAGTGGGCGGAAGCCTCGAAGCTCCCGGGCTATGCGGCCCGTCTCGCGGCGTTCGAGTCTCCCGACGCGCGCTATCAGTTCATGCTCGAGAAGGAAGCCGACGGCACGTACCGTCCGAACTTCGTCGCCCGCAAGACCGATCCGAAGGTGACCGGCAGCGACCTCGTTTCTGCGGCGGTCGAGCGCGATCCGACTTCGGGTCGGCTCGCGATCGGTTTCCGCCTCAATGCGGAAGGCGGTCGCAAGTTCTCGACGCTCACGCGCAACTACAAGGCCAACGGCCCGAAGAACCCGACGGCGCACGGCCGTCAGCTCGCGATCGTCCTCGACGACCAGCTCATTTCCGCCCCAGTCATCCAGAGCGAGATCGGCTCGTCGGGTCAGATCACCGGCCACTTCACGGCGGCCGAGGCCCAGAAGCTCGCGAACGAGCTGAACGCCGGCGCGCTTCCCGCGCCGATGAAGATTCTCGCCGAGACGACGGTCGCGCCGACGGTCGGCGACGATGCGATTGCGGCGGCGAAGTGGGCGGCTTCGATCAGCTTCCTCCTCGTGGCGATTTTCATGTTCATCTACTACTGGTACGCGGGTCTCGTCGCGAACGTGGCGCTCTTCCTTGATATCGCGCTCCTCCCGACGGCGCTCGTCGTCTGCGCGAACATCCTCGGCGTCTTCGCCCACGATCCGTCGATGGGCGGCGGCGGCTCGATGCAGCTCCCCGTGCTCACGATGCCCGGCATCGCCGGTCTCGTCCTCTCGCTCGGCATGGCGGTTGACGCGAACGTCCTCATCTTCGAGCGCATCCGCGAGGAGTTCCTTGCCAAGAAGGCCGCCGGCGAGGCGATCAAGAACGGTTACGGCCGCGCGTTCACGGCGATCTTCGACTCGAACCTCACGACGATCATCACGGGCGTGATCCTCTTCGTCGTCGGCACGGGCCCGGTGCGCGGCTTCGCGATCACGCTCACGGCGGGTGTCGTGATCTCCATGTTCACGGCGGTTGTCGTCACGCGCCTCATCTTCGACCACGTTGTCAATCCGTCGTCGACGAAGGCGTTCAAGATGATGCAGTTCTTCAAGAACCCGAACTACGACTTCATGAAGGTGACGAAGTTCACGGTCGGCGGTTCGTTTGCGTTCATCGCGGTCGCGCTCATCGTCTTCGTGATTCGCCTCAACGTCAACAAGGCGTCGGTCCTCTCCGTTGACCTGACGGGCGGCACCTCGATCGTTTACAACCTCAAGGAAGAGGCGAAGCCGGCGGTGGCCGACATCCGTGCGGCGATCAACGACTTTGACAACGCGGCGATCATCCAGTATCAGGAAGGCGTGGGCGCGACGACGCTCCTCGTCAAGACGGGTGAGACGGCCGAGACGGTCAAGGGTTCGGCGCTTCCTGACAAGGACGTCGGCGCGCATGTGACGGAACTTCTCCGCGCAAAGTTCCCGGCGGCTGAGTTCGCGGCGGCATCGGTCGACGAAGTCGGCTCGATGGTCGGCGCTGACCTCAAGAAGAGCGGCACGTATGCGGTACTCTTCTCTCTCGTGGCGATTCTCCTCTACGTCGGCTTCCGCTTCCAGTTCGGCTTCGGTCTGGGTGCTCTTGCGGCGCTCGCGCACGACGCGCTGATCTCGCTCGGCATCTTCTCGCTCTGTGGCCGTCAGGTCTCGCTGATCGTCATCACGGCGCTCCTCACGATCATCGGCTACTCGGTGAACGACACGGTCGTTGTCTTCGACCGCATCCGCGAGCAGCTCAAGCATGACAAGAAGCTTTCGTTCTACGATCTCTGCAACGCGGCCGTCAACTCGTGCCTCTCGCGTACCGCCATCACCTCGGTGACGACGCTCTTCGCGGTCCTGGCGCTCTTCGCCTTCGGCGACGGCTCGATCTTCGACTTCGCGCTCATCATGCTGATCGGCATCATCGCCGGTACCTTCAGCTCGGTCTTTATCGCAACCCCGATCATGTATTGGTGGTATAAGGGCAAGCGCCCGGCTTTCGAGACCGAGACGATTTCGACGAACGACTGAGGCGACCTGCCTGAGTCTCAAGGCCTGAGAGGTCTGATACGCGAAGGATGCGGAGCAATCCGCGTCTGTCGCGTGTCTTTATGTCTTTAACCCAAAATTTGACACTTAAATGATCAATCTGCTGAACTTGTTCAAGCGCTCGAAGATGAAACGCGAAATCATCATCAATGTGGAAAAGCTCGAGACCCGCGTGGCGGTGATCGAGAACGGACGGCTCGAGGAGTACATGGTCGAGCATCCCGAAGAGGAGCGGCTCGTCGGCTCGGTCTTCAAGGGACGCGTCCAGAATCTCGAGAACGACCTGCAGGCGGCGTTCGTCGATATCGGGCTTAAGAAGAACGCTTTCCTTCATTATTGGGACATGACGAGTGATGCGGACTCGATCCTCGATGATGACGCGGGGGCGAGCGAGCGTCGCGGTGGACGCAAGTCGAACCGCCTCTCCGATGCGGAGATCGCGAAGAAGTTTCCGCCGGGATCCGAAATCATCGTCCAGGTCACCAAGGGACCGATTTCGACGAAGGGACCGCGCGTGACGGCGAACCTCTCGATCCCAGGACGCTACCTCGTGATGATGCCGGGCGAGAAGATTCGCGGCGTCTCGAAAAAGATTTCGGACGGCAATGAGCGCAAGCGTCTCAAGAAGATTCTCGACAAGCTACCGCTTCCCGATAACGTGGGCCTCGTCGTCCGCACGGTTGGCGCGGGTGCCTCGGCAAGGGCCTTTGCGCGCGACCTGCGGGGGCTCCTCAGCGTTTGGAACGAAATGCAGGCGAACACAAAGAACCTCCGCACGCCGTGCTGCATCTTCCAGGAGCCCGACCTCTGCGAGCGCGTCGTCCGCGACTGGCTGACGGAAGACGTCGACTCGATCATCATCGACGACGAGAAGACGTATGAGGCGATGCGCGATTTGACGGGACAGATCTCGCGCCGTGCGAAGTCGAAGATCCGTCGCTATAACGGACAGAGCGGCATCTTTGAACATTACGGCCTCGAGCGCCAGCTCACCGACGCCTTCGCGCGTAAGGTGCTGCTCAAGTCGGGCGGCTACCTCGTCATCGACGAGACCGAGGCGCTCATCGCGGTTGACGTCAATACGGGACACTACAAGGGCAACGGCAACCAGGAGGACGCGATCCGCGAGGTGAATCTCGAGGCGGTCGAGGAGGTCGCGCGCCAGCTCCGCCTCCGCAACATCGGCGGCCTCGTCATTCTCGACCTCATCGACATGAAGTCTCGCAAGCACCAGCGCGAGGTCGTGCGCAAGCTGAAGGACTGCCTGAAGCGCGACCGCGCGCGGACGAACGTTCTGGAGATCTCCGAGCTCGGTCTTCTCGAGATGTCGCGTCAGCGCCAGGACTCGTCGATCCTCTCGCAGCACACCTCGACGTGTCCGTTCTGCGAGGGCCGCGGCTATGTGCGTTCGCCGATGGCGATCTCGATCGACATCCAGCGTTCGCTGACGTGCCTCCTCAAGAAGGCGGAGATCGACAAGAAGCCGTTCGAGCCGAAGATCGTCATCGCGCCGCAGGTCATGCAGCGTCTGCGCACGGAAGACAGCGAGATTCTCGCGCAGTTGCAGAAGGACTTCAATACGCGCCTCACGTTTGTTTCCGAACTTCATCGTCACCCTGAGTCGTTTTCGATTCTCGATGCGGCCACCTCGCAGATCCTCTATTCCCAGTCATGAAGAGCAAGCATCTCCTTTCCGTCGGTGCCGCTGTCCTAGCGGTCGGTCTATTTGCAGCCCAGCATCATGAAGGCTGGCATCAGAAGCGCAAGGACAAGATGACGTTTACTGCCGACCGAATGGCGGTCGACAATGTCACGAAGGTGGCTATTGCCTCTGGCCATGTCCATGCGGTCAGCGCTCCCTACTCGCTTCGCGGCGAGTATTTGGAGCGCGATGATGCTGGGACGATCACGTTTCACAATCCGACTTGTGTGACGACCTGTACGAACGAGGTTGGACACACGCATTGGAATGTGACGGGCGAAGTCATCTACAAGGACCACGATTCCGTTGTGGTACACGATGTCTGGGTGAAGTTCTACGAGGTTCCCGTGTTGTATCTGCCGTACCTCTGGTATCCTCTGGACACGAAGTGCGGTTTTCGCTGGATGCCGGGCTACATGGGTCGCTGGGGTGCCTTTTTGCTGACGCAGTACTCCTATAACATTGTCGGCGATCCGTCGCACGGTCCGGAAACCTGGTGGCTCAAGGGTAAGACAAACTTTGATATGCGCACGAAGAACGGGTTTGCCTTGGGCGAGGACTTGGACTGGAATCTTGGACAGTTCGGGCGCGGGAGCTTCCGGGTCTATTATGCCTGGGATCAATATGCCGATCATCGCTATAATAGGGGACGAGACGACAAATATGCGAATTGGGGAAGCATTGTTGACGATCGCCGATACGGTTTGAGTCTCAGTCATCGCTGGCAAGTGACCGAACGCGATACAGTGTCGATTCTCGCCAGTCGGTATTCTGATTCGTACTTTCGCAATGACTTTTACCGTCAGAGTTTCTTTGAGATCAAGGAGCAGTGGCAGAGTTATCAGACGAGCGGCGTTTTCTGGGAACACCTGGAGAATGCGTTTGTCTTTGGCGCAGAGACATCTGGTCGCCTAAATGATTTCTACGCGGCGACCGAGCGCCTGCCGGAGTTCTTCCTTGATGTCAATCCCACGTCTTTGCTTGGACTTCCTGTTAATTACGAAAGCCAGAACCGTATTGGATGGCTGGATCGCCGTTATGCCGAATATGCGGCTGGCAAGGCGTCTGTCTTCGGCACAAATCCGGGATTGTGGTGTGACTATGACGCGTTTCGCGTCGATACCTACCACCGCTTGACGGCACCTTTTCGGATGGCGGACGACATCTTGTCGGTTGTCCCCCGCACGGCATTTCGCGGTACCTATTGGGATGAGACGGGAGAGTTGGATCTGCGGGGTGAGAGTCCCGCACGTGATCGTGGTGACATGTTCCGCTCGATTGGGGAGGTTGGTGTGACCTTTGCAGCGCGCGGGAACGGTTGGGTTGATGATGCCTGTTCCCATATGATTGAACCCTATCTTGATGTTCTCTGCCAAAAGGCGTGGTATTCGGGATCGACTAAGGATCGCCGTCCCTATGTCTTCGACAATCTCGACGCCTCGATGGCGTGGGAGGACCAGTTTGCGGGTCGCGGGCGTAACTTGCCGTATTCGTATTATGGTCTCACGCCCGGCTTGCGCAATGCCTGGAGTTGCCTTGAAGAATCGGGGAATCTGCACCAAGTGCTTGACTTTGACGTTTATGCAGCGGTTATGTTTGACGAAGCCGAATTCGAGAGCGTTCCGGGCTATGGCCAGCGGAAGGCCCACGAACTGGCAAAGCTCGGCGATCGAAACTATGGCAAACACGGTGTAAATGTCATGCCGGGCGCACGTTTGCGGTGGACGCCGTCCGATGACATTAGTCTCCTCGGCCGGGTCGAGTATGATGCGGACTCTGGCCGCATGGCAGCGTCAGATGTGAAATGGAAGCAGAAGGTTTCGTCGGAATTCACCTATACGGCCACTTATGGGCTCCGTGATCATCGGTATTGGGATTTTTCGTCGACGCCGTACAATCCGAAGGAGTCAAAGAAAGAAGACTTGAATTATGCAAAATATCATTATGTTCGACTTGGCGCCGAGTATCAGCCGTTGGATTGGCTGGCGGTTGGTCCGTATGTTCGCTGGGATTTGCGCGAAGGGGAGCTCGATTCCGTGGGAACATGGATTGATTATCTGACAGATTGCATTGGGTACCGCTTGCAGATTGAATACGACAATGGATACACGCGCATAGACGGCTATGAGCATAAGTCAGACACGTCTGTGGGCTTTTACATCTACTTGCGGGCAATGGGATCGAATAGTGCGGGGCTGTTCGGCGGGCACTAATGAATATGCGCAAGGCGCGGCAGAGCGGTATCGAACGGCTTGAGAATTCGCTCGTCAAGCTGATCCAGGAGAAGGGCGCCGACCAGCACGCCACGGGGGCGGTCGCGCTCTTCCTTGCCTTTCTGAAGGGCGTCAGCTTCATCTTCGCCGCGATCGTCTCGATTCGCTACTTCCTCTACAACACGGGCCTCCTCCGCCGCTATCCGCTCGGCATCCAGGTGATCTCGATCGGCAACGTGACGGCGGGCGGCACGGGCAAGACGCCCGTGACGGAGATCTTCGCGCGCACGCTCGCGGCGCAGGGACGCAAGGTCGCGATTCTCTCGCGCGGCTACCGCCGCAAGGAGGCCCCGTTCTGGCAGCGCCTCTTCACCGAGGTCGTCGAGCCGCCGCTTGTCGTTTCGGACGGCAAGCACGTCCTCCTCGACTCCGAGACGGGCGGCGACGAACCGTACATGCTCGCCTCGAACCTTCCGGGCGTCGCCGTCGTCGTCGACCGCAACCGCGTGAAGGCGGGACGCTATGCGATCAAGCGCCTCGGCTGTGACACGATCCTCTTGGACGACGGCTTCCAGTACCAGAAGCTCAAGCACTCTATTGAGGTCGTGCTCGTGGACTCGACGAATCCCTTCGGCAACGGCAACATGCTCCCGCGCGGCATTCTCCGCGAACCCGCGCGTCACCTCAAGCGGGCGGACATCATCTTCCTCACGAAATGCCGCGGCGACGTCTCGGCCGTGCGCGAGGAAGTGCGCAAGTACAACACGACGGCGGAGATCGTCGAGTGCAATCACACGCCGAAGGTGCTGAAGGATGTCTGGAGCCGCGAGGAATATCCGCTCGACTGGTTGAAGGGCAAGACGACCTGCACGCTTTCCGGCATCGCGTCCCCGAAGGGCTTCGAGAACTCGCTCCGCCGCCTTGGTGCGAAGGTCGTCTGGTGTGAACGCTACGCCGACCATCACCGCTATGCGTCGTCCGAAATTCTCTACGCGCTCAACCGCTCGGCCGACATGGGCGCCGACGCGCTCATCACGACCGAGAAGGACGCCGTCCGGTTCCCGCGCTTCGAGACCTCGCCCGTCCGCTGCCTCTATCTCCGCATCGCGATCGAGATCCTGAATGGCGCCGAGAACTTCACGTCCATCATCAACCGCATCTGTTTCCGCAAAGGAGACAGTCCGGTAACAGCTCAACGGGGACGCGACACTCCTGTCGCGTCGCAAAAATGAAAATCGGCCGCACGCTTCGCAACATTTTCACCGTTGGCGGCTTCACGGCCTTCAGCCGCGTGCTCGGGCTCGTCCGCGAGATGCTGCAGTCCCGTCTCATCGGCGCAGGCATCGAACAGTCCGCCTTTGTGATCGCCTTCGCGATTCCGAACATGTCCCGCAAGCTCTTCGGCGAAGGGGCACTCACCGCGGCGTTCGTTCCGATCTTCAAGGACGAGGTCGAGCGGGACGGCCTCGAGAAGGCCGCGAAACTGGCACGCGCCGTCCTCACGATGGTGATGCTGATGCTGGGCGCGCTCGTCGCGCTCGGCTTCGTCGCGCTGGGCGTGGTTGGGGCTTTTGCCGACCGGGCGGACGATCCGTATCGTGCGGCGACGACGGTCCGGCTGATTGCGATCCTTCTCCCGTACATGCTCGCGATTTGCGGCGCGGCGTTCGGCATGGGCGTTCTCAATGCGCTCGGCAAGTTCAAGGCCTCGAGCTTCATGCCGGCCCTCCTGAATGTCGTCTGGATCGCGGCGCTTGTGACGCTCCTCTTCTTCCCGAACCTCTCGGCTGCGGCGCGTGTCTATTGGGTGGCGGGTGCGATTCTCCTTGGCGGCTTCGTGCAGATGGCCTTCATGTTCGTTTGCATGGCGAGACGAGGCGTCTCGCCGCTGCCGCGTTTTACGGGTTGGAAGGACGAGAAGGTGCGCCTCGTCTGGCGCAACACCGCCCTCGGCGCACTCGGGGCGGGTGTGGTGCAGATCAACTACATGCTCGACCAGGTGCTCGCGTGGATCGCCGCGCCGTGGGCGGCGGGTGTAATCGGCTATGCGGAGCGCCTCATGGACCTGCCGCTCGGTGTCGTCGGGGTCGCGTTTGGGACGGTCCTTTTGCCGACCTTTGCGGGACACTTCGCGAAGAACGATGTGGACGGCGCGCGGCGGGCGCTTCGGAAGTCGATTCTCCAGATGCTCGCGGTGATGATTCCCGCGTCGGTCGTGACGTTCTTCCTCGCGCCGGGAATTGTCTGGCTCATCTACGAGGGCCGCGCCTTCGACACGACGGCGACGGTGCGCGTCGCCCGGGCGCTTTCGGTCTACGGACTCGGCCTCGCGTTCTTCGGCGTGCAGAAGTGTCTCGTGCCGTTCTTCCAGGCGCAGAAGGACATGAAGACGCCGCTCAAGGTCACGCTGAAGATGATCGTTCTCAATGCGACCCTTAATGTTCTCGCGGTCTGGCTCTTGCCGGTCGAGTACCGCCACGTCGGCCTCGCCGCCTCGACCTCGTTCTGCGCTTTCGTCGGTTGTGGATTACTCTTCTGGGAGCTTAAGAAACATGGCACGCAAGTTTGATCTCGTCATCGTCACGGCCGCCAACAAGGCTCAGGCCGCCGGTTATCGCGCCCAGCTCAAGGGCCGCGAGGGTTTCCTCGTTGTCCCCGATCCCGGCGACAAAAGAGTCGGCTCCCTCGGCGCGACAGTCAACGTCCTCCGCAAGCTCACCTGTACCGCCGCCCACCCCCGTACCGCGGTGCGTCTCGCCCGCGGCGCCTCCAAGCCACTCACCGCATCGCGGATTTTAATCTGCCACTCCGGCGGCGACGCGAAGCGCACGCCCGCCTACGCCGCGCTCGGCAAGGCGTTCGTGCCGATGACGGACAGACGCCCGATGCTCGACCACATCATCGCCGAGATGGAGAAGCTTCCCGCGAAGCCGGGCGTGACGATCTGCTGCGGCGACGTGATTCCGTATCTCGACACGAAACTCGTCAAGTACGCCCGCACGGGCGTTACCGGCGTCGCCTATCCCGACGGCCCCTGGCAAGCCCAGCGCCACGGCGTCTATGTTACCTCTTCCGTACCGCGGTGCGTCTCGCCCGCGGCGGGTAAACGATGCGCCGAGCAGCCAACGGGGACGCGACACTCCTGTCGCGTCGCAAAAGAATCTTCCTCCTTATCCCCTGTCAGCGCGTTCCTCCAGAAACCCCATGTCACGCGTGGACGCCATCTCATTGACACGGGCATTCTCCACATCGACTGGGCGACGGCCGAGAAGATGACGAAGCTTCCGATTGCCGGCGACATCTACGAAGAGTTCCCGAAGCTTCTCCTGGAGGGCTTCGCGAAATTCTCCGTCGCCGTCGTCCCGACCTGCGAGTTCTTTCACATCGGCTCCTCCAAGGAACTCCTCAAGCTCCTCGGCAAGCCGCTCCCCCGTACCGCGAGCCGTCCTCGGCCGCGGCGCTGCACAGCCCTCCTCGACGCCGTCGCGGCTCCGATCGCGAAGCTCGGCGGAGATAACATTGTCACGAACGTTCCCGCGTCCTACGGACCGATCTCCCTCGAGAAGGGTGACTGCCTGACGTCCCTTCCCTTGAAGGACGGAACTTGGTATAATCTCCACTACCGAATCGAAAACACCTTCAAGGAAGATGGCCTTTGGGACCACCACGACCTCGGCGCGAAGATGCGCCAGATCGACCACAAGCGACTCCTCGCCCTCCGCAAGAAGGCCTAGTCGATTTTACGCCAGGATGGTGAAATGGCAGACACAGGGGACTTAAAATCCCTTGCTTAGTATTAAGCGTGCGGGTTCGAGTCCCGCTCCTGGCACCACTTGATTCGTACAAACCGCGTGCGACTAAATTCTCGGAGTTGCTTGGTGGATTCCTGCTGGGTGCTGAATCGCCCCTTGTTTTCCGGCACAGCATTTTCTTATAATACAGTCATCCAGCCGCAAGGTTCAGCCGGAGCGGAACGGGGCCGCCGCTTGAAAGAGCCGGGGCCTTCTTTGTAACCATGAAAGCAAACATCTACATCGACGGAGTTAACATGAAACATGTTCTTGCTATCCTTGCTTTGATAGTTGCTGGGCTACTCATCGCCGCGGAGCGTCCGATTGCGTGGGCCGTGCCGATGGTGCGGGCGGGACTACCGAACCTACACCGCGTTGACGCGAAGCTCTACCGGAGCGCCCAGCCGACGGCGGAGGGGATGACCAATCTCGTCCGCATCCTGCGCCAGGACTGGAAGGTCGAAGATGCGATCATCGAGATGAAGGACGGCGGCTACGGTTACCACTCGATCTGGTGCCATCTGCCGCGCTTCATCCGCAAGACGGCCAAGGAGCTCAAGTGAGTCAAAAGGCAAATTACAACGGACGCAAGACGTCGCTTGTCTATCTCGAGCGGGACGGGAAGTATCTCATCCTGCATCGAACGAAGAAGGAGCATGATGAGAACGGCGACAAGTGGATCGGCGTCGGCGGCAAGTTCGAGCCGGGCGAGACACCTGACGAATGTGCGCTTCGCGAGGTGAAGGAGGAGACGGGGCTTGCGATGACCGACTTCGCTTTGCGCGGACTCATCATCTTCGTGTCCGACGTCTGGGGCATGGAGTACATGTATCTCTACACCGCGACGAAGTGGCGCGGCAAGCTCGTCGACTGCGACGAGGGCGAACTCGTCTGGCTCGACAAGCAGGAACTTCTCAAGAAGAACCTCTGGGAAGGGGACAAGCTCTTCTTGAAGGCGCTCGACGAACGCAGCGAGTTCTTCATGATGAAGTTCCGATACGAAGGCGAACGGCTGGTGGAAGTCGTTGACTCTCGAGGGATGTCCTCGTTTCGTTTACGCGTCTATCTGGAGCTCTTGAACGTGTCGCGCGGCGAGACGATCACCTACGGCGAACTTGCGCGGCGGATTGGTTGCGGCTCGGCTCAGGCGGTCGGACAGGCTCTCCGGCACAATCCGTTCGCTCCAGAGGTTCCCTGTCATCGCGTCATCGCCGCTGACGGCTCGCTCTGTGGTTTCGGCGGCAGTCGGACGCCTGAAGCACTCGCCCGCAAGCACGCGCTTCTAGACAAAGAAATTCATTCAGCGCGGTAAGCGACGTGGCGGGATATCTTGCAAGGTGGCTTTGGTATAATATGCATTGTCAACACGGAACAGGAGGCAAGAGACATGAAAAGAAAGATCGTCGAGATTGACGCGGCAAAGTGCAACGGGTGCGGGCTGTGCGCGAACGCCTGCCACGAGGGCGCAATCGCCATCGTGGACGGCAAGGCGCAGCTCATCAAGGACGACTACTGCGACGGCATGGGCGACTGCCTCCCGGAATGCCCGACGGGCGCGATAAGGATTGTCGAGCGCGAGGCGGCGGCATATGACGAGGAGGCCGTTCAGAAGCGGAAGATGGCGAAGATGCAGCCAGAGATGACGTCCGGCGGAAAGGCGCTCGCGGGCAGGACACCGCCGCCCGGCGGATGCCCCGGCAAGGCGATGCGCCAGTTCAACCGCGCCACGCCTGCAACAGGCGCGCTGCAGCCCTCTGCGGCCGACGCGGACGCGCAGGAGCGCATCCCTCCCAGCCAGCTCGCCCAGTGGCCGTGCCAAATACGGCTCGTCCCAGCGACTGCACCGTTCTTCAAGGGCGCGAAGCTGCTCGTCGCCGCCGACTGCACGGCCTACGCATACGCCGCGTTCCACCGCGACTTCATGCGCGGCAAAGTGACAATTGTCGGATGCCCCAAGCTCGATCCTGTGGACTATTCGGAGAAGCTGACGGAGATCATCCGCGAGAACGACATCTCGTCCGTGACCATCGTCCGCATGGAGGTCCCTTGCTGCGGAGGCCTTGAACTGGCCGCGAAGAAGGCGTTGCAGGCTTCTGGCAAGTTCATCCCGTGGCAGGTCGTGACAATCTCGCTCGATGGGCGGATCATCGATTCGTGAAGGAGACGCCAAGAACGGCGCACATTGGGTCCGCGCCGAAAAGCCGTTCAAGATGGCTTTGCTGCTGACATTGGATTGACAAGTAAAAGGAGGATCCAGATGAGAGCGTATGTTGACCATGAACTGTGCATAGGCTGCGGCCTTTGCACCAGCATCGCGCCTGACGTGTTCGCAATGAATGCGGACGGCAAGGCGGAGGGGGTGCGTCCGCCGTCGACATATTGCAATATGTCTCGGCGCAAGGCCTCCAAACGGACGAAATGATATAATAGGACCATGAAAGACGAGTTCGGCAAGTATTACGAGGCAAAGGAGCCGGGGCGGCGCGAGCGGGCGTATGCCTGGGCGACGGCCATTGGCTTGCAGGATGTCGACGGACTGAAGCCGTCCAAGTACCTGATCAAGACGGCGAAGCGGAATATCGAGGGCGAGATCACGGCGGCCGAGGCGCGGAAGCTGGTCGACGAGTATTATGAAACGAAAATCGACCATGACGTTCCTGCAGATGCGGAGGAGGCCGACAAGGTCGCGGCGCGGATTGTGTCGATCGTCAATTCCCCCGGATTTCGGTTGTCGCCTGAATATTACATGGGATTGCATCGTCAGATTTTTGATGGTGTTTTCCCGCATGCAGGGGAAGTCAGAAATGTTGAGCTGACGAAAAAGGAATGGGTGTTGAACGGGGATACGGTCGAGTACGAATTGTCGTGCATGATTGAGAAGTCTCTTGCCTATGATTTCGAACAAGAGCGGAAGTTCAGGTACAAGGGGTTGTCGGACGATGCGTTTGTCGAGCATTTTGCTGCGTTCATATCCGGGCTTTGGCAAATACATCCTTTCCGCGAGGGAAATACGCGAACGGCGGCATTGTTTGCAATCAAATATCTCAAGTCCATGCGGTATGAGGTAACAAACGACCTCTTTGCCGAGAAGTCCTGGTATTTTCGCAATGCACTTGTCCGTGCGAATTATTCCAACCGTCAGCTTGATGTGGAAAAAACATCGTTACCGTTGGAGGAATTCTTCAAGGTGTTGGTCTTTCAAGAAGAAATAGAGTTAAAGAACAGATATCTGCGGATAGGTGCTGATTATGGTTCTTCTGTTGCAAAGGCAACAACTGGTCTGCATCGCAAGAATGTCGGTATAAACGTCGGTAAAAATATCGGTATAAAACGGTCGGATGTCGTAATAAATGTCGTAAAAGATGTCGTAAAAGAGAGTCCGATGTCGGAAGCGGAGGAAATGACCGCTAAAGCGCTTCTCAGATGTCCGAAGACGACGGCTGCGGCATTGGCTACACTATTGAAGGTTACCCCACGTCAGGCGCAAAGAGTTATCGCATCATTAAAGGTCAAGGCGGGGCTTAAACGGCGCGGAGGCCGCAAGAACGGCGAGTGGTATTTTGAAAAGGAGGAGGAAAGATGAACAAGATTGTAACAGTCGGTGTGGTGCTGGCGGTGACGCTGGCGATGGCCGGGTGCGAGAAGGTCGAGGACGCGGGACGGAAGGTCGCGCGGAAGACCGGTTCTGTCGTCGGCAAGGGCGCGACGGAATTCTTCAGCGGCGTCGGCGAAGGCATCAAGACGGTGTCGGACGGAAACGTGCCGGACGTGCTCTCCGCAATTGCGACGCGCAAGTCGATCCGCAAGTTTGATCCACTCCGCGCGGTCGAGGACGAGAAGGTCGAGAAGATACTGAAGGCGGCGATGTGCGCGCCGTCGGCGATGGACAAGCGCCCGTGGGAGTTCGTCGTGGTGAAGGACAAGGCGCAGCTCCAGAAGCTCGGCGAGCGTCTGCCGTATTCGCGCGTCGCGAACGGGGCGCAGCTCGCGATTGTCGTCTGCGGCTCCTTGGACAACGGACTTCCCGGCCGTGGCAAGGAGTATTGGATCCACGACTGCTCGGCGGCGTCGATGAACATCCTCCTCGCGGCGCACGGCCTCGGTCTCGGCGCGGTCTGGACGGGCGTCTTTCCGGGCGAAGAGCGCATTGCGATCGTGCGCGAGATCCTGGCGATTCCCGACGGCTACGCGCCGCTCAACGTCATCCCGATCGGCTATCCGGCGGAAGATCCGGCGGTGAAGAACAAGTGGAACCCCGCGAAGATCCACGCTGACAGATGGTGATTGTGATGCGAAAGACATTCTTTTGCGCCGCGTTCGCAGGAGCTTTGGGTTTGGGCGCTGGTGCCGCGCCGGTTTCGCTTGAATCGGCGCAGGACTATGTGCGCACGATTGCGGGTACGAATGCTTCGAACGTCGTTCTCTATTCGCCGACGGAAGCGGTGAAGATCATCGACACCGTCTTCAAGCCGAATCGAGAGGATGTGTCGGACTGGCCAGACTGGAAGTTCGAGCGGATGAAGCACCTGGTCGCGGACGGCTTCGCGGCGCTGATCGGTTACGATGACATTGGACATGAGGCAGGGAATTGGAAGAAGACGTTTGCGACACGGGAATATCGCCTTGTCCATCGTTTCCACGATCGGGATGTACGTTTGGGCCGACAGAACGACGAGGAGTATGTCTATTACCTGCCCGAGTCCGGTTTCTATGTTGACTGGATCACTTTCCGCAAGGATACAGGAAATAAGGTCTATGGAATTGGAACGACTCCCGATGAACCAAAGCCAGTTGCGCTTCTGTTCGGATCGGATGTGAACGTCGGTCTCGACAATCGTGCCGGGACGAATGTCGACGTGTCCGTTGTTGCCGATGTTGAGACGGTGACGCTTTCGTCCGTTTCGGGGCTTGAAAAGGTCATTGCGGCAGGTGGCGCGGAGGAAGATGCCGAAGAGCGCGGCATTCGTCCGATCGGCCATTATCGCGTTTCACTGCTCGTGCGCACGGCTCTTGTCGGCGACGCGCCGGCGAACCGTCTTGTCTTCACAGCGAAGACGGGCGAGGCGAATGCGACGGTGGATGGACATTGGCTTTTCTACCGCGGGATGACGCTGAAGGTCGGACTGCGGAAGGCAAAGAAGGGATTTTCGGTCTGCCGTATCGAGCCGGTTCTTCCCTATCCGCCGTTCACGACCGACGGCATCGTCGTCTGTGATGCGGAGGTCTCCAGAGAATCGCGTTTTTCGCTGGTGGATCGTGACTTCGCCGCAGTCGACCGCGGCAGTTTGACGGTTCTCTACGGGGATCATACGCGTGTTGATTATTTCTCTGATCGCAGTCTGATTGAGGGATGTTGCGGTATGCTTCCTGATTTCGGCTTGAATGCGTGGCAGCGTGTCTGGACTCACGGGAAGGAAGCCCGGCTTGACTATTGGCGAAATGCCTGGTTTGCCGACACCCAGAGTCGTCGGCTGGCGCAGGTCGATCCCGAATCCGAGGTGCCTCTTTTTGCGCCGGCTTTGAAGTCGCTTGGCCAAGGGGAAGATCGCTTGCGGTTTAATTGGTGGAATCTTGTGCTTTCATATGTTTCGATCATGCCGCCGGCGACGATGAAGGACGCGGTGGAGTTCCTGACGGTTGCGTCGCGTCCGTGCGCATGTTCAGATGACGAGGCGTATCGGATTGTCGTCGATTCGAAGGTGGCACAGCGTCCAGTGCGTCCGTTTGCCGTGTCACGGATCGGTGCATGGGAGGCCTTGCAGCGCGTTGCATCCGAAAACGGCTGCAAAATCGAGATCAGCGGTACGAACATCACGCTGACCGCCGAATTGTCCGATGCCGAAGTTGTGACGCCTCGTGTGACGGAGCTGGAGGCGACGCTTGCGAAGGAGGGATTCGGTTCGGTCGTTGGGGCTCGGTATGCGCGGGTCTCATTCAGTCCATATGGACTTTGGAAGGGGAAGGACTGGCGTGGCCGTAACAGCTGTTTTAACATTGGCAAGACTGCTGTTTCTGAGGCGGCGCTGGAGCGCGCGGTAGATGAAGAAGGAGAGCTGTCGGGAAATGGGTGGATGCGGACGGCGGTCGATGGGTCGGAAGAGTTCTTGGCGTTTGATTCCGTCTGGTGGAACGCGGCAAAAGGATGGCGTCCGAACGGTGAAAAGGACGATGTTATTGGTCTCTGCGGGATGTCCGTCCGCCTGCGGCGCGATCTTTTCCGTTCGATAGACACCCTAAACCTGCTTGCTGACGGTGCGTTTGGCTGGAATGAAATTCTGAACGAGGGACAGGTCAAGGTTGATGCGACCGCTCTTGCGTTCGCGCTCCACGCCTGTCAGGCTGGTTTTAAGTCCGAGGGACAGCAGTTAATTGGCGCCATGTGGAGGCGTCCAGCTGCGGCGAAAAAGGCACTCGCCAAGCTGCGCGAGCGAATCGGCCGACCGGAGGCAAAGTGCCGAACTTCGCGTGAATGGTACTTGCTGATGCAGGACAGGGCAGAAAAGCAGGCGAAGGAAAAAGACGAAGGTGAAGACAAGGAGGATAAGGATGAAGGTGACGCCGATTAAGGACTATCGTGAACCGCGCTATCCGACGATTGCGGAGATCGATTCGGTCGATCTGTCGCGGGTGCCGACGCGCTGGCAGAATCTCAAGGCGGTCGCTGCGTCGCTGGGGGCGGCGGCGATGACGCTGAAGGCGATTTCCATTGAGGCCGCCGAGACGACAAGTTTGGCGACAACGGTGGAACGGGGAGGGGAATATCCGCCGTCCACCTCCACTTCGTCGATCAACCTCGGAAAGGTCACGGATGTCTGTCCTTTGCCACCGGAGAAGATCGCGGGCGACGGACGCGGAGCGTTCGGCTGCGTGGCGATTAATCCGCCGGTGATGCTGCCGGAAGGCGAGGCGCTGGACATTATCGAAGCCGAGTTCAAGAAGCGAGGCATAGAACTAGTGGACGGGTTAGAGCTAAAAGGAGTCAAGGCGCCGCCGCGCGGCAAGGAGGCGGAGAAGTACCGGCAGACGGTTGCGGAATTTGTGAAGAAGGGCGGCAAGTATGATTCGTGCGCCACCTCCAAGGGCGCTCCGCTTCCGCTCGTCAAACGGAGCTGGCGCGCCGACTTCGGGACGAAGGACGGCAAGATTGTCGTGGAATATGTTTCGCAGGAAGATGAAGGAGTCTGGAACAAGTCACGCTTGTCGGGTGGTGGGTGGTGTTCGGTTTCGTCGTATGACATTCGCGGCGCCGCCGCGCGGGTGGTGGAAGGAGCTTCGGCACGAACCGAGGGCGAGTCGGTGACGGTCGGCGTCTTTTACGATCCCGTGGCGAGTCTGCCGATGGCGCGTAAGAAGGATGGCTCGATCGACTGGGAGACGGAACGGAAGAAGCCGCATCTCTCTTGGGAAGAGCGCAGGGCCAAGGGCAAGGCGATTGCCGTCGAACAGCTCAAAGCCCAGATCGAATCGTTCTTCCGGTATCTCGCGAAGAAGAATGCATCTCACGCTGCATCTCACTGACCGCTGCGATCTCGCGTGCCGCTACTGCTACCAGCGGCATGGGACGAAGCGGATGTCCTTCGAGACGGCCATGGCCGCCATCGAGGAATGCACGCGCGGCGAGGAAAATTGCGGCATCATTTTCTTCGGCGGCGAGCCGCTCTTGGAAGCGGACCTCATATTCCGGGTCATTGCCGAGTGCGAACGCCGCGCACCGCTCAAGTACCACTATAAGGTGACGACGAATGGGACTTTAGTGTCGGACGCCTTTGTCGCGAAGGCGAATGCTGCGCGGCTTCACATCGCGCTGAGTTTTGACGGCACGCCGTTAGCGCATGACCGCCATCGCACGTTTGCCGACGGAAAGGGCACGGCTGAAGCGCTCGTTCCGAAACTGGAGGCGGTCCTTCAGGATCAGCCGTATGCGCCGGTGATGATGACGGTCAATCCGGATACGGCGGGGGACTTTTATGAGGGCGTCCAATGGCTCCGCGCACATGGGGCGGGCTACATCATCACTTCGCTCAACTTTGTGGCCGAGTGGAACGAGCGGGCGAAGAAGGCGCTCTGGAAGTCCTACAAGAAGCTTGGTGCGTGGTATCTTGACGCCTATCGCCGCGAGGAGAAGTTCTATTTTGCGGCCTTCGACAAGCGCATCGCGAGTCACATCTGGCCGGGACGTGGCGGATCGTGTCTGCTGGGCAAGCGGCAGATATCCGTCTCGCCGGACGGTGTCTACTATCCGTGCGTTCAGTTCGTGGGCCACGATGAATTTGCGCTCGGACGGGTCGGAGAGGGACTGGATGCAGTGCGGCGAACTTGTTTTTTCGAGCGGAACGAACGCATGAAGCCGTCCTGCGCGGGATGTGCGCTTCTCGGTCGCTGCAACAATCGTTGCGGCTGTCTTAATCTCTCGACGACGGGAACGATTGACGATGTGCCGCCGTTCCATTGCGAACACGAGCGGTTCCTCATCCCGTTTGCAGACCGGCTCGCGGAGACGCTCTTCAAGGAGCGTAACGCGCTCTTTCTCCAGCGACACTACAATCCGGCATACCCCATCGCGTCGATCCTGGAGGATATGCAGGGATAGTGGTTGCGCATGATGGATGTTTACATGGGTGCGATTTTAATTCGTTGAAGAATCTCTGATTCTCCTGCTCATGCAACGCTTCTCAGCCTGGCGATGATGGCGCAGACACAGGCCGCGTTGTGCAGCCGCCAGTGCATGCCCGCCTGCTTGCACCGGCGCGCGACGATGATTCTCGCCGCCGCCTCCGCATGTGCGGACGAGATGTAGTAGCCATTCTTCCTCAGCCATCCGTAGCGCATGTTGTCCCTGCGTTTGTCGAGGTAGTCGAGAGCGGATGACGCTTCCTTCGATGCGGCCAGTCTGTCGGCGTAAAGACGTTTGATCCTGTCCACGGCCGAGCCCGCCCCGTGCCTGAGCATGATGGAGCGGCAGGTCCTGTACTCCTTCGTCGCATCTTCGATTCCGAGCGCCTGGCAGCAGGTGTTGAGATATCCGCTTGCGTGCATGAAGTCGTTCGTGAACACGGCGAAGGGGAAGGCGTCGCGCAGCGCTTCGAGGTCCCTCTCCCCGACGGCCAGGGTCTCGCTCCTGATCTTCGAGGCCGAGACGG
>CAMAHK010000030.1 GCA_945834475.1 uncultured Verrucomicrobiota bacterium | reverse complement strand
TCGACATCGCGCGGGGCGTCGACAAATCGAGTCGGTCGCAATTCTGCGTGTCGCGAAGCGACCTGCGGTAAAAACGAAACGCAGGAGCTCTTCTCTCCCCTGCGTTGGCCGCAACACGTCGACGTTTATTTTCTCATTCGAAAACTGACCGTGTAATCATACGTCGCGAGCTCGGGCTGGATGCCGTGGTCGATGTAGATCAAGAGGACACGTCCTGATACGGTCTTTCCAACCGAGGGCGGCGAGATACCCTCCCAGTCGCCTGTTCGCTCTTCGATCGTCGCATGGATTGCCGCCTCGGGTGCGAAGATCTCGTAGACGAAGCAACCATTCTCGACGTGTAGACAACCAAGTTCCGGATCATAGCCGCAGATCCGTGCATTCTCGGCGGCGAGCGCGTGCTCGACACACGTGACCACGCGCGAGGCCGCGTTCGTGGCCGCAACCGTGCCCTTGCAGGCAACACCCGTCGGCGAGAAGCACCAGCTCTTGCGTACCGAGAGGCCGTCGCGTTGTAACTTGAAGTCGACGCGATCCGCCGTCGCCGACATCTCATTGACCTCGTTGGCGCCGGGGCCATCGTTGTAGGGACGCGTCACCGGCGGCAGGTCAAGGTAACTCGTCACGCCGGGAATGAGACGCCAGTTCTTCCAAAGCGGCGCGATGTTCTCGTATTCGCGTCCCGTCGCATAAAGGAAAAGCGAGCCGTCCGCAAGGTGTCCGCCCAGCGTGTTCTCGCCGTTGATCCAGGTCTCCGTCTCGAGGACGTCGTGCGTGTGCATCCTGACCGAGGCCATCCAGGCGCCGGGACGGTACACCGCGTATGCGCTTTGCGGAAAGAACCGGAGACCCGTCGGCGGATCGCTGGGAAAGCGACGACCCGACCCTTCAAACTCGGCAAGAGCCCTGGCAATCAATTGAGCCTTTTTCCGCTGGGCATCAAAGACAATCTGCCGCCCGAGAGCCGAGAAATCCATATTGCCGTTCCAGAGCGTCCAACGAAAGCCCTTCTCGCCCAGGTTCTGAAGAATGTCGAGCTTCTCTTCGGAGAACGCCCACGGCGTCGTCGCGAAGACATTCGCCAAGCGCGCCAGGTTAATGAAGAAACTCGCCCCGTAGTTGCCGAACTGCATCTGCGGTCCGTGCTGACGGAAACTCCAGTCGGCGGCAATGCCCTCGGGACCGTCCGAGACGCACACCTCCGACGCAATCGCCGCCGCGGCCTTGTCAACAAGCGCCGCATCGCCCCGCAACAATCCGCGCATCAACACGATGCGGGAGAGCCACACGCGGTTCTGTCCCGCCATCTTGATCTGCGAAACCTCCAGATAATCCGCATACCGCGCACGGTCCTCCGCCGTCAATGTGTCGCGAATCAGGATCGCCGCGACACCAAAGGCCTGGGGCGCGCCGATCTCGTTCCACCACCAGTTTGGATTCTGAAGTCGCTTCGCGAGCCAGCAGTCGAGACCCTTCTTCGCCGCGGCGGCATACGGGGCGCGTCCCGTCGCACGATACATCTGCCCCAGAAAGAGGACGCGCTCGCGCAAGTGGCGAACGGCCGGCAACCAGACGTTTCGCGACGCCTCCCCGTAGTCAATCGCCACCCAAGATCCGTCCGCCTGCTGCAGGACCGTCAGCTCGTCCGCACGCTGTTCGTTGCGCACGAACTGCGTCTCGTCGGAAATGTCAAACGCACTCCCCGTCGCCTCAGCCGCCGCCAGCCGCGCGGCAAGAACAGGCAACGCCGCCGTCTTCGTCTCATCGGCAACGGACAGGTTCGAGAGGAAAAGGAATGCCGCGCAGACGAAAGCGATTTTCATGATTTCACCGGCATCAGACGGACGCGCGGTCACAAAGGGCCGAGACGAGGAGCGCCTTGATCGTGTGCATGCGGTTCTCGGACTCGTCGAAGACCTTGGAGTACTTCGACTCGAAGACCTCGTCGGTCACCTCAAGGGCGCCCGATTCCTTCGTCACTTCCGTATTGAAGTCGTGAAACGCCGGGAGGCAGTGGAGGAACATGAGCTTGCCGTCGATGTTGCCCGTCGCGCGCAGGAGGTCCATATTGATCTGGTACGGACGCAGCATCTTGATGCGCTCGGCCGTCTTCGCCTCTTCGCCCATCGAGACCCAGACGTCGGTGTAGAGGACGTTCGCGCCCTTCACGCCTTCCTTCGGATCGTTGAAGACCTTGATCGTCACGCCGTTGCGCTGGGCGACTTCCATCGCCTCCGCCAAGACAGCCGGATCGGGTTCGAGTTCCTTCGGACAGCAGCAGACGTAATTGACCTTGCACTTCGCGCAGCCCATCATCAGCGAGTTTGCGACGTTGTTGCGACCGTCGCCCACGTACGCGACCGTCACGCCGTCCAGCGAGCCGAACGTCTCCTTCACCGTCAGGAGGTCCGCGAAGATCTGCGTCGGATGATAGTCGTCGGTAAGGCCGTTCCAGACCGGGACGCCCGAGTACTTCGCGAGGTCCTCACAGTCCGACTGTTTGAAGCCGCGGAAGAGGATGCCGTCGTAGATGCGGCCGAGGACGCGCGCGGTGTCCTTCACCGACTCCTTCTTGCCGAAGTGGATGTCGGGACGCGTCAGGTACTCGCCGTTGCCGCCTTCGTCACGGATCGCGATGAGCGTCGAGTTTCGTGTGCGCGTCGAGCTCTTCTCAAAGATGAGCGCGACGTTCTTGCGATGCAACAAGTCGCCGCGTACGCCCGACGCCCGACGCGCCTTGAGCTGCGCCGCCAGGTCGATGAGGTTCAGCATTTCCTCATCGGTGAAAGAGGTCAGCCGCATCATCGAGCGGCCCTTCAGGGAATCCATCCACGTCAGCATGTCAAAACACCTTGATGTAAGTTTCAGAACGGAGGCGCTTCATCCACGCCTCGTATGCGGTCTTGCCTTCAGCCTCCTTGACTTCCTGTTCGATCTGGTCGTAGGCCTCTTCGAACGAAAGTTTCGTGCCCTCGACCTCGGCATCCTTGCGGAGGAGGAAGCTCCAGCCGTCGAGTTCGATCCATCGGCTCAGCGTCGCCTTCGGCATCTTTGCGATCTCTTCGCAGATCTCGGGCTTGAAGACCTCGGCCGGCACGACGTCTTTCCAAACGCCGCCGTCAGACGCATGGATGTCGGCGCTGTACTTGCGGGCGAGTTCCGCGAAGTCCGTTGTCGCCAGCGCCTCGGAGATCTCGTCCCGGAGGTTCGCGTCCTCGGGCTTGAGCAGAATGACGGAGACCGTCACCTTGCCGCCGGTCACGTAACGCTCGGGATGCTCGGCATACGCCTTGCGCAAGTCGCTCGGACGCGCCACAACGTACTTGTCGACGACATTCCAGCGCATTGCGGCGACAATCATGTCGTCCTTCATACGCTGCCGCCACTCGGGATACGAGACCTTCTGCTGGCCGAGCGTCTCCATCAGCTTGTTGCGGTCGCCGTCGAAGGCCTTCTCGATGATGTCCCTGAGACGGTTCTCGACGACCCAGTCCTGCATCGTCATCTTCGACTCGGACGCAGCCTTGAGAATCAGTTTGCGGTCGATGAGCTCGTTGCGAACCTCGTTGTAGGCCGACTCGGGCGCGCGCATCCGCTGCATCTCCCGGTAGACCTCGCTCTTGAGAATCGTCTCCGCCCCAACCTTCGCCGCAATCCCGTCGACTTCAACGGCCCCTGCGACCAGGGCCAACACCCCAGCCGCAAGAGCAGTCAACATCCTACACTTATCACTCATCGCTTATCGCTTATCACTAGACTCGTCACAGCATCGCTGCGATTGCCGCGCCCACCATCGGGGCGTCGTCAACCTGCGGAGTGATCTCGTACGAGATGTTGCGGCGCTTGACGAGCATGTCGTCGAGTTCCTTCTTGACGAGATCCGCGAACGGCACCGCACGTGTCTTGTACCAGGTCGAGCCGTCCGCACAGATCGCGATCGGCGCCGCCGGGTCGACGCCCTCGCCGGACTTGATGCAAAACGCCGCAAGGTGGATCGCCGTAAGGACAGCCGCACGCTCGAACACGGGGAGACCGAGGCGGCGCGCCATCTTGGCGTCGTCGGTATCGGCAAAGATCGTATCGAGGACGTTGTCGCGCCCTTCCTTCTTGAACGCGGCACAGAAGTTGTCGAAGTCCATCGTCTCAAGCGCACCGAGCCCGCCGAGCGCCGCCGTAGCCTTCGCGGAGAAGAGGCCGGCCTTCGCCGCCGCCTTGTAGATCTCGAGGCCGATCCCGCCGAGATACCCGCCCGCGATCATCTTCTCAAGGAAGTTGAATCCCGGATTGCCCGTCTTCGCGTCCGCCGCGACGTCAAACGTCGAGCGCGCGAGCTTGTTGAAACCGCCCGATTCCGCGTTGATGATCATCGACCCCTCGGGATCCACGCCCTTGAGCTTGAGGATGTTCGCGTTCTTCTCGACGTAGGCCGTGTTCGTGCCCGTGCCGAGAATGAAACCGAGATACGAGGAATACGTCTTGTCGCCTTCCGTCGCCTTCGCCGCGAGAAGCGTCGCCACCGTGTCGTTCACGATCGCGATCTCCGTGCCGCCCGTGCGCTTCAAGAGTTCTTCGCCGATGAGCTGTCCGACGACGCCCGACGCCTGAATGTTCTTCGTCCAACGCACCAACTTCGCGTCGAGAGTCGGCGTCGCCTCGGCAGGATACGAGAAGCACCAACCGAGCTTCTTCACCGTCGCCTTGCCCTCGAGACGCTTCACTTCCGCCGCAAACGCATTGTAGAACGCCTCGTTGTCGACCTCGCCCTTCGTGCCGGGCATCGGCTGGTTCTGCTTGTCGGAAATGGCCGGCGGGATCGAGACGATCGCGCCGCGGAAGTTCGTGCCGCCCGCGTCAAGGACGGCCGCCGAGGATCCCTGCGGAATCTTGCCGTCGACGCCGACATAGGTCGGGATCATCATGAGGGACGATTCTTCGCCTTTGAGCCCCTTCTCCATCTCGGAGAGGAATAGGCCGATCAGCTGCTGACGGTCCGTCTCGGCGGCCGTCACGAAACCGTTGGCATTCAAAAATTCTTCAGGTGTCTGCATGGGTCAGTCCTTTCGCTAGTTCTATCCAGTCTTCGTTAGAGAGCTCTTCGGCTCGTGCCGTAGATTGTATCAAATCCTTGAAGATGCTGCCAAGTTGTTTTCTGCGGTGTTCGAAGGCCTGCTTGGTCAGCCGGTGAAACATGTCGCGCTCCTCGGTCGTCAGGCCCGCGTTGCGGTCGTGGCGCGTCAGCTTCACGACCGTCGAGCCGATCGCGGGACGCGGCCAGAAGCAGCTCGCCGCCACCTTTCGCACGATCTTCACGTCGTAATCGAGCTGCGCCCAGACGCCCGCGAGTCCGCGCACCTTCGAGCCCTCCTTCGCCGCGAGACGGTCCGCGACCTCCGTCTGCACCAAGACGGTCATCGACGACACCGCACGCAGGAGCACGAGGTCGAGAAGAATGCGCGTCCCCGCCTGATACGGCAGGTTCGAGACCATGGCATCAAAAGACGAAAGATCCAAAAGGGACGCGACACTCCTGTCGCGTCGTCCCGCCGCAGCGATCACCTCCAGCGCGTCGCCGGCGATGACCTTGAGGTTCGGCGGATTCCCGAGCGAGGCCGCGAGACGCTCCGCGAGGACGGGATCCTTCTCAATGGCCGTCACTTCGCACCCGCGCTTCAGCATCTCCTCGGTCAGAACCCCCATCCCCGGCCCGATCTCGAGAACACGAGGCTTGGGGAGCGCCGCGGGCGAGACGCACCGCGGAACGGACTCCGCCAGCTCCGTACCGCGGTGCGTCTCGCCCGCGGCGCTCTCCAGGCCAACCTCCCCCAGCCCCGCGTCCACGATCGCGAGGAGCGCGTTCTGGTCGATGAGGAAGTTCTGCCCTAGAACCTTGTTCGGATGGAAATCGTTTTCGATGCACCAGGCCTTAACCTGGCTCGGACTCGTCAAATTCATTTCGTCACCTCCAGCACACGGTCAATGACCGAGATATATTCCCATTTCGGATTTTCAGCTGACCCCGTCAGACGGAACTCCAACAAGAGTTTCGTGAACGGCCAGGTGAGCGGATGTAGAATGTGCCCCGCCACGGAGTCCTTCTTCGTAAACTGGACGCGCACCGTAAAGTCCAGTCGGTCGTTCACGAAGTCGTGTTCGCCGTACATCTTGATTGAGAAAACGTTGCCCTCGATGTAAAGGTTGTCTGTCCTGAGCCGCCCGTTTGTGATCGTGTAGTCGCACGACCCTTGCGTCGAATCCGTCAGCGAAGCAAAGCCGGGGACGCGTTCCGCCAACAGATTCAAGAGCCCGGCGAAGCCCTTCATTCTCATGATCTGACCCTTTTCGATCTTCAATCTTCCCTTTCCCGAGAGCTGCGAAAGATCAGACCCCATCGCCCGAGGGAAATGGAATAGGAGGTCGCAGGACGACGTGCCGAGCACTTTCTCGTCCACATATTCGCCGGTAAATCCGCCGATCTTCAGAAGATGCGCCACGGGAAGCGTGCTGTTCGCCGCGACCGTCACCGTATTCGTCCCGTTCACGCCCTCGATTACGACCGTGCCCTCCAACGGTTCTCCACGAGGTCCGACGCCCTTGATCGGTCCGATTGTGTTCTTGTAGTTGAGCGACGCGCCACGCGTGTAAACGTAAAGATGAATCTGTCCGTCCGCCGTCCGCATCGGCACCCCGTTGTACTTGCCCATCTTCGGATGAAGGTCGAGATCAAGGTTGAAATCGTTGTTGACAAGATTCACCTTCCACCCGCACGTCGCCGGAACCTTCCCCTCGACATCCGTAAAGGCGTCCATATAAGGCAGTGCGACCGGCACATCCAATGCCACCAGCAAAGGACGGATGTGATGCTGCTTCGCGAAGCCCTTCACCTCGCCTTCGACGATCTGTCTGCGAAGATCGACGCGGCAGAAGCCGTCAAGCGTCATCGCCTCGTCCTTGTCCGGCCAGTCGAGGCGAATCCGATCAACAGACAGACAGTTGTCACGGATTTCAACCGCCGCCACCACCCGCTCAGGACGCACGGCCAAGATATCCGGCCTCGTCAGCACAAGCGAGAAACTCGGCACGTCCGGTAACACCCCGTCAACACGCGCATTTCGTTCCTCATACTTCTCCTCGTAATAGCCAGACGGCAAATGCGAATACGTCAGTTCGTCCGCCACCACCACCCGCTCGAACGGCAACACGGAAATCGCCCGCGCCGAGACGAGCGGCTCCAGGTTCTCGGCCTGCTTCCGATCGTAAATCCGAAGATTGCGCACATGGATACCTTGCGTAAAACCAATCAAGAGCGAATCGACGTGTATCACGAGATTCGTCGGCGCGTAGCGGTCAAGGACCGCCGTTACCACACAATCAGGAACCCTCTGAACCCTGAAAAACAGAGAGAGCAAGAAAATGAAAAAAACGATGAAGCTCCACTTCACCGTCTTCCACAGGATCGTGAGGAACTTTCTCATTCCCACTCCTTCATTTTGTTTTCCGCCGTTCCACTTTTGGCAGCCCCTAGGAGAGTCGAACTCCTCTTACCTGGATGAGAACCAGATGTCCTAGCCGATAGACGAAGGGGCCAGCTTTGGGTGGTGCACCCGGTGGGATTTGAACCCACACACCTTGCGGCACCAGAACCTGAATCTGGCGTGTATGCCAATTTCACCACGGGTGCTTCGGTTGCGAAGTATATCAAAAAACGCCCCGTTGCGTCAATGGGGAATTTTAGGAAACCGGAAAGTTTTTAGTTCTCTCTGGCGAGGTCGCGATCTTGGTGCGGATCCGTTCTGACATTGTACATTTGAATGGGCGTGTCCAGTCCGCCGGCCCGTAGAGTCACGACATCCCCTTCTCGCTTCATCCACTGTCGTCCTCCGGCATGGCCGTTCTTGGCTTTCGCGAGCGAGCTTCCCGTCGGCGAATCGTAGCGCGTTTCGATGCGCGCGGAAACAGGAATCGGCACCCGTGTCGGATCCGCCGCCAGACGCTCGAAGGCTCCCAGCCAGTCGGACGAGATCGACGGCGTCTCAACCACCTTGCCGCAGGCCTGGGGATTCCCCGGCCAGCTGACGAACGTCGGCACACGCATACCGCCCTCGAAAACATCACGCTTGTAGCCCGCGAAGGGACCGTTCGAGCCGAACTTGTCGGGATGCGCCCCGTATTCGGCCGCCGGCCCGTTGTCCGACGTGAAGACGATGATCGTGTTCTTGAATATCCCCCTCGCCTTCAGGAACTCGACAAGGTCGCCCAGCGCCTCGTCGAGCCGCGTGATGCCCGTCGCATACCGCTGCGCCATCGGATCGGCGAGTCCGCAGTATTCGGGATTGATGTACGTGTTGCGCTTTTCAAGCGGTTCCTCGGGAATCGGCCAGATGACCTTGCCGTCCGCCGTCGTCGACTTCACGTACGCGCCGCCCGGCACGTGCAGCGATGTCGTCGTCTGCAGCGACGCGTCGTTGCGACCCGACCCGTGGATCGTGTTGATCGCGAGATACATGAAGAACGGATTGTCCCTGCGCTCCATATCGGCGAGCTGATCCTCGATGTACTTCTTCGCCCGCGCGACGAACACGTCGGTCGAATAGCGTCCGACGGCCGTCTCGGTCGCCTTCCGGCGGTCCTCCCAAACGCCCATGTACGCGCGGCCCCAATACCCGTCCCAATGGTAGTAGGTATGCCCCGCGCGATGGTCCATGAATCCGTAGTAATGATCGAAGCCGCGGTCCAGCGGATGCGCGCTGACCGGCTCGCCCGACTCGCCGCCACCCCCGACGCCCCACTTGCCGACGGCATATGTCTCGTAGCCCGCCGCCTTCATCACTGTGCCAAGCGTCTTCGTCTCGCGGATCGGACGGTCGAACTGGTTGTGCTGCAGCGAACAGTCCATCGTCAGCTTGCCCGTCAGGATCGACGCGCGCGACGGCGCACAGACCGGCGCCGCGCAATAGTGGTCGGTGAGGACTGTCCCCGACGCTGCCAGCGAGTCGATGACAGGCGTACGGATCGCCACGGCACCGGTCGCCGCCCGCTGGTTCTGGAACGCATAGCCGACGTCACCATACCCCAAGTCGTCACAAAGAAGAAAGATGACATTCGGACGCTCAGCGGCCCAGACAGAACCGGTTAAGAGTCCTACAAGAACGAGTGAGTAAATCCGATACTTCATGCGCACTCATTACAACAAGAACCGAGCGACTAATCGTCGCTCGGCCTTGTTTGAGACATTAAACACGCAACATTAGGCGACCGTGCCGCCGGCGGCTTCGATCTTGGCCTTGGCGGCCGACGAGACGGGAACCTTCACCGTGAACTTCTTGGTGAGGGCGCCGTTCGCGAGGATCTTGATCTTCGGCTGCTTGTTGTCCGTGAAGCCCTTCGCGGCGAGCGACTCGACCGTGATCTCGGCACCGGCCTCGAAGTTCTTCTCGAGGTCCGCGAGATTGACGGCGAGCGCCTTCGCGTTGAAGCGGGCGTTGTTGAAGCCACGCTTCGGGAGACGGCGGACGAGCGGCATCTGACCACCTTCAAACACGAGTTTGTGCTTGTGGCCCTTGCGGCTCTGCTGACCCTTCTGGCCCTTGCAGGACGTCTTGCCCATGCCCGAGCCGCAACCGCGGCCAACGCGCTTCCGACGCTCGCGGGCACCGGGGGTATTGGTAAGAGAATTGAGTTCCATGATGGTAATCCTTTCTTTTAATAATCGAATAATCGAATGAATGAATAATCGAATGAATGAATATCGAACGAGTGATGGTTGATGTGCAGATTGTTTCTGATTTTCTCCCTCAGGTCAATTCGATTATTCGATTATTCAGATTATTCGATTATTCAGATTATTCCTCATCACTTACGCACGAATAGCCGCAATCTCTTCCGCCGAGCGGAGCTTCGAGAGCGCGTCGAGCGTCGCCTTGACGACGTTGAGACGGTTCTTGGAGCCGAGCGACTTGCCGACCGCGTCACGGATGCCGGCCGCCTCGAGGACGGGGCGCATGCCGCCGCCAACGATGAGGCCCGTGCCGTCCGGAGCCGGCTTCAGGATGACGCGACCGCCGTCGCACGTGCCTTCGACATCGTGCGGGATGGTCTTGCCTTTCATGACGACCTTGTGCATGTCCTTGCGGGCGGCTTCGCCACCCTTGCGGATCGCATCGGCGACTTCGTTCGCCTTGCCAAAGCCGAGACCAACCTTGCCCTCCTTGTCACCGACGACGATGACGGCGGAGAAGCTCATGCGGCGACCGCCCTTGACGGTCTTGGCGCAACGGTTGATGAAGACGGTGTGCTCGTCGAGCGTGTCTTCCTGTTCCTGACGCTTGTCACGATTGAATGCCATGGCTTAATTCTCCTCCTTCTTGGCCGAGATGGCGACGCCACCGGCGACGACGGCGTCCACGATCGCCGCGACGCGGCCCGTGAACTTGTTGCCACCGCGGTCAACGACCACGATCGAGATGCCCGCGGCCTTCGCGGCCTCGGCGGCCTTCGCACCGAGAGCCTTCGCGACCTCGAGGTTGGCCTTCTCGTCCTTGAGCGTGTTCGCCTGGGCGAGGGTCTTCTGCGCGTCGTCGTCGATGAACTGGACGTACATGTTCTTGTTCGTGACGCAGATCGACATGCGCGGACGAGCCGCCGTGCCGATGACGCGCTGACGAAGACGCAGATGGCGCTTCTGACGCTGAACTTTACGATTGAACATAGTGTGTTCTCCTTAGCGTCGCGATTAGGCGACCTTCTTGCCCTGCTTGCGGCGGATGTGTTCGCCGACGTACTTGATGCCCTTGCCCTTGTAGGGTTCGGCCGGGTAGTACGAGCGGATGCGGGCGGCGGCTTCGCCGACCTGCTGCTTGTCGATACCCTTGATCGTGACCTGGAGACCATCGTTCTCAACCGTAACGGTCAAGCCCGCCGGGATCGTGTAGATCTTCGGCGACGCGAAACCGAGGGAGAGCGCAAGCTCCTGACCCTTGAGGACGGCCTTGAAACCGGTACCCTCAATGGAGAGCTGCTTCTGATAGCCAGCGGACACGCCAACAACCATCGAGTTGATCAGCGCGCGGGCGAGACCGTGGAAGTTGCCGAGCGTCTTGTCGTCAGCGCAGCTGACCGTGATGACGCCGTTCTCTTCCTTCGCCGTGATGCCGTCATGCATCGTGTAGGAAAGCTCACCGAGCTTGCCCTTGACCGTCACCTTCTGACCCGCGATCGTGGCGACGACGCCTTCCGCGAGCTTGACGGGTTCCTTACCGATTCGAGACATTGTCTTTGGCTCCTAATATTAAGCGACCGTGCAGATGATTTCACCGCCGACGCGCGCCTTCTTCGCCTCGACGCCGGACATGATGCCCTTCGAGGTGGAGAGGATCGCGAGGCCCATGCCGTCGAGGACGGACGGGATCTCGTTGACGGGGACGAACTTGCGGAGGCCCGGCTTCGAGACGCGCTTCATCTCCGTGATGGCCGGAACGGCCTTCTCGGTGTACTTCAGCGTGATCACGAGCTTCTTCGGGAATTCCGTCGTCGTGACGGCGTCGGCGATGTAGCCGGCTTCCTTCATGACGCGGGCGATTTCCGCCTTGAGATTGCTCGCCGGGGTCTCAACGGAGTAAAGGCGCGCCTTCAGGCCGTTGCGGATCGAGGTGAGCATATCGGAAATGGGATCCATACTCATTTTAAACGATTCCTTTCCTTGACGTTACCACGAAGCCTTCGTGACGCCCGGGATGAGACCGGCGACAGCGAGTTCGCGGAAGCAGAGACGGCAGACGCCGAACTTGCGGATGTAGGCGTGACGACGGCCGCAACGCTGGCAGCGGTTGTACGCACGAACGCCGAACTTGGGCGTCTTCTTCTGCTTTTCAATAAGGCACTGCTTAGCCATGACTTAGTTCCTTCCTGCGAACGGCATGCCCATGGAGTTGAGAAGCTCCTTGCAGGCCTTGTTGTCGGTGGACGAGGTCACGAACGTGATGTCCATGCCAGAATGAGCGGAGGAGTCCACGAGTTCCGGGAAGATCGTGTGTTCCTTGATGCCGAGCGTGTAGTTGCCGGCACCGTCGAAACCACGGTTCGGAACGCCGCGGAAGTCGCGGATACGGGGAAGCGCGACCGAGATGAGACGGTCGGCGAATTCCCACATGCGGTCGCCGCGGAGCGTGACCTTCGCGCCGATGACCATGCCTTCGCGGAGCTTGAAGTTCGAGATCGACTTCTTCGCCTTGCAGAGCATGGGCTTCTGGCCGGTGATCGCCGTCAGGTCGTCCACGAGCGTCTTCTGCTCGTCCTTCGTGACGATGCCGAAGCCCATGTTGATGACGATCTTCTGAAGGCGGGGAACGAGCATCTTGTTGGTAGTGCCGAGCTTCTGCTCGAGCTCCGCCACCATGCGGCTCGCGTATTCGTCTTTGAGTCTTGCCATGATGATTCGTTCCTTAATTAGAGGGCCTTGCCGCTCTTGACCGAGACGCGAGCCTTCTTGCCGTCCTTCTCGCCAGACTTGACGCGCGTTCCGCACTTCTTGTCGGCATCGTAGGGCATGAGCTTGCAGAGCTTGATCGGGAGCTCCTTGTCGATGAGGCCGCCAGCCGTCTTCTCGGTGCGACGCATCGCCTTCTTGTGGACGTTCAGTCCGCCCACGATCGCGGTGCCCTTCTTCGGGTCAACGCTCATGACGGTACCGGTCTTGCCCGCATCGTTGCCGCACGTGCAGATGACCGTATCGTTCTTCTTGATTCTTGCGATAGCCATTTTCGTTGCTCCTTATTAGACCACTTCCGGGGCCATCGAGAGGATCTTCATGTAGTTCTTGTCGCGGAGCTCGCGCGCAACCGGCCCGAACACGCGGGTACCGATCGGGTTGAGCTTCGCGTCGACGAGAACGCACGCGTTCTGGTCGAAGTGAACCGTCGAACCGTCCGCGCGGCGGATCGGGTTGCCCGTGCGGACAATGACCGCCGTCGCGACCGAGCCCTTCTTGATCGAAGAGGTCGGGGACGCTTCCTTGATCGCGACGCGGATGACGTCGCCGAGGTGCGCATACTCCTTGCGCTGCTTGAGGATGCGGAAGCACATGGCGCGCTTCGCGCCGGTGTTGTCCGCAACCACGAGATTGGAGAGTTCCTGCAACATGGTAAGTGACTCCTTACTTCACGATGCGCCAGCGCTTCGTGGCGCTGAGCGGACGCGTTTCCATGATGACGACGTTGTCGCCGACCTTGGCCGTGTCGGCCTCATCGTGCGCGTGATAGTTCTTCGTGCGCGTGATGATCTTGCCGTAGACGGGGTGCTTCTCGCGGTACGAGACGGCGACCTTGACGGTCTTCGTGCCGGACTTCGAGACGACGACGCCCTTGCGGACCTTGCGCGCACCGCGGGTATTGTTTTCCGTGCTCATTAGATCTTAACTCCTGCGCGGGTGATGAACTTGGTGTGGATACCGATCTTGGTCGCCGCGAGACGGAGGCATTCCTTCGCGATTTCCTCGCTGACGCCGCCGACCTCGAAGAGGACCTTGCCGGGAAGAATGACGGCCGCCCAGAACTCCGGGTTACCCTTACCTCCACCCATTCGCACTTCAATCGGCTTACGGGTGACGGGACGATCGGGGAACACGCGGATCCAGAGCTTGCCCTTGCGCTTCATTTCGCGGTTGATCGCGACGCGGCAGGCTTCAATCTGGGTGGCGGTGAGGAGACCGCGGGTGAGGGCCTTGAGGCCGAACTCACCGTACGCGAGCTCCGTTCCCGAGGTGGCGTATCCAGCGCGGTTTCCCTTGGAGACCTTGCGGAACTTGACTCTCTTGGGCATCAAAGGCATGGCTTACTTCCCTTCCTTGCGGTCCCCACGCTCGCGACGATCGCCGCGACGGCCTTCGCTACGCGGAGCGCGGGCCTGGAAACCTTCCTTCTTGCAGATCCACACCTTGATGCCGATCTTGCCGGCCGTGGTGTTGGCTTCCGCGAAACCGTACTCGATGTTCGCACGCAGCGTGTGCAGCGGAACCTTGCCCTCGCGGGACCACTCGACGCGCGCGATTTCCGCGCCGTTGATACGGCCACCGGCCTTGACCTTGATTCCGTCGACGCCCATGTCCATCGCAACCTTCATCGCACGCTTCATCGCGCGCTTGAGCATGATGCGACGCTCGAGCTGCTGGGCGATGGATTCGGCGACGAGCTGCGCGTCGGCGTCAGCACCGTTGACTTCCTTGATCTCGAGATAGACTTCCTTCTTGGTCATCTTCTCGAGCTCGGCGCGGATCGCCTCGACGTCACCGCCCTTGCGGCCGATGATCACGCCCGGACGGGCGCTGAAGAGGGTCACGCGAACACGGTTCGCATAGCGCTCGATCATGATCTTCGAAACGCCCGCCTCGGCGAAACGCTTCTTGCAGACCTCGCGGATCTTCTGATCTTCGACGAGGAACGCGCCGAACGTCTTCTTGGGCGCGAACCAACGGCTGCCCCAGGCGTGCGTGACGCCGATACGGAAGCCAATCGGATTAACTTTCTGACCCATATTACTTAGCCTCCTTCTTGGCCTTCGGAGCGACGTCCGTCAGGACAACCTTGCAGTGGCACATACGGCGGGCGATCGGGTGCGCCGAACCACGGGCCGTCGGCCAGTAGCGACGCATGCGAACGGACTCGTCGAGGACGCAGAGCTTCACGAACATGTTCGCGGCATCTTGGACGCCGTTGTTGTTCTTCGCGTTCGCGACCGCGCTCATGATCGTCTTCTTGATGATCACGGCAGCCTTCTTCGGCGAGAACTCAACGATCTTGAGAGCATCAGCGGCCTTGAGGCCCTGGCACGTGCGGCACAGGGGACGACCCTTGAACGCGCTCATGCGCTGATTGCGGGTAATGGCAATAACTTCCATCTTCTATCCCCTTACTTCTTGTCGGAGTTGCCGTGACCCTTGAACGTACGGGTAGGGGCGAACTCGCCGAGACGATGGCCGACCATGTTCTCGGTGATGAACACCGGCATGTGCTGACGACCGTTGTGAATCGCGAACGTGAGACCGACGAACTCGGGGAGAACCATCGAACGACGGCTCCACGTCTTGATCGGCTGCTTCTTGCTCGCGGACTGCATCTTTTCGACCTTGCGGAGGAGGCTCTCCTCCACGTAAGGTCCCTTCTTGAGAGAACGTGCCATGGATTATTTCCTCCTCTTGACGATGACCTTGTTGGACGCCTTCCGCTTCGCGCGGGTCTTGCCGCCCTTCGCGAGCTGACCCCACGGGGAACGCGGATGGCTGCCGCCGGACGTACGGCCTTCGCCGCCGCCCATCGGGTGGTCGACCGGGTTCATCGCAACACCGCGAACCGTCGGACGAATGCCCATATAACGCTTGCGACCGGCCTTGCCGAGCTTGATCGAACCCCAGTCCTTGTTACCGACCGTACCGACCGTCGCGAGGCAGCGGCCGTCGAAGATGCGAACTTCGCCGGACGGCATCTTGAGAGTCACCTTGTTGCCGTCGCGCGCCATGACCTGGCAGCTGTTGCCGGCCGAACGGCCAACCTTCGCGCCCTTGCCGGGAACGAGTTCAATCGCGTGGACGAACAGGCCCAGCGGGATCTGGACGAGCGGGAGGCAGTTACCAACCGTCGCCTCGGCCTTCGGGCCGTTCATGACTTTCATGCCCTGCTTCAGACCCTCGGGGGCGAGGATGTAGCTGAGCGTGCCGTCGGTGTACTCGATGAGAGCGAGGTACGCGCTGCGAGTCGGATCGTAAGCGATCTCCTTGACCGTCGCCTCGATGTCAAACTTGTTACGCTTGAAGTCGACGATGCGCATGCGCTGCTTGACGCCGCCACCGTGGTGACGCGTGGTGATGCGACCCTGATTGTTGCGGCCCGCGGTCTTGCGGACGGCCTTCGTCAGGCGCTTCACCGGGCTCTTCTCGGTGATTTCCTCGAACGTCGCGGACTCGCGGAAGCGCATGCCGCACGAACGGGCCTTGTAAGATTTAAGTGCCATAAGATCAACTTCTCCTTAGGCAAGTTCAATGCGCTCGCCGGCCTTGACCGTGACGATCGCCTTTTTCCAGGTGGCTTCCTTGACAGCCTTGCGGGTGCCGCGGATGTAACGGAGACCGCCCTTCATGTTGGCGGTGCGGACCGCGAGAACGTGAACGCCGAAAGCCTTCTCGACTTCGGTCGCGATCTGCGGCTTACGGGCGTCGGGCGCAACCTCAAGGAGGTAGCGGTTCTCGGCGGACATGATCGAACCCTTTTCGGTGATCAGCACGCCGATGATGACGCCGTTGGTCTTTTTCTTAAGTTCCTGCTTCGTCATGACTTATATCTCCTTACTTGGCGATGCGGGCCATGATCGCGTCGAAACCGGCCTTGTCGCAGACGAGCTTCTTGTTCACCATCACGGTGTAGACGTCGAGAGCTTGCGCGGTCGAATAATCGATGCGAGGGAGGTTGGAGGTGACGAGGACGACCGTGTCGTCGACATCCTTCTGGATGACGCACGCCGTACGGTCGACGCCGAGATCCTTGAGGAGCTTCGCCATGAGCTTCGTCTTCGGAGCCTCGAACTTGAACTCGTCGACGACGATCACGTCGCCCGCCACGAGCTTGTCGGAGAACGCACGCGCGAACGCGAGCGACCAGACCTTCTTGTTGAGCTTCGTCGCGAAATCACGCGGCTTCGGACCGTGCGCCACGCCACCGCCGCGCCACACGGGCGACTGACGGAAACCGGCACGCGCGTTGCCCGTACCCTTCTGCTTCCACGGCTTCTTGTTCGAACCGGCGACCTCGCCCTTGCCCTTCGTGCAGGCCGTGCCCGCGCGGAGCGCGTTGCGAATCGCGGTGATCGCGTCCTTGACCGCCTGCGCACCCTTGTCGAGCGTCAGCTGGGCCTGGTCGAACGTAACTTCAATCTTCTGCATGGATTAGGCCCCCTTCTTCACGTTGTTCTTGAGGGACTTGCGCACGTACACGATGCCGTTGCGCGCACCCGGGATCGAACCCTTGACGAGAAGCGCATTGTCCTCGGGACGGATCGCGACAACCTCGAGGCCGATCGCCTTGCGGCTCACGTCACCCATGTCGCCCGGCATCTTCTTGCCCTTTTCGATCCAACCCGGGAGGTCACGCGCCGCGAGGCCGCCCGTACGACGCTTGGAGTGGCCGCCGTGGGTCATGTTGCCGCCGGCGAAGCCCCACTTCTTGAGGACGCCCGCGAAACCCTTGCCCTTGGTCATGCCCGTGACGTCGACGTACTTGACGCCCTCGAAGTTGGCGACCGTGACGGCCTTGCCAACCTCGAGCGTCTCGCCCGCGTCAAGCTTGAACTCCTTGAGGACCTTCATCGTCTCGACGCCCGCCTTCTCGAAGTGCTTCTGCTGGGCCTTCGCGAGACGCGAAGCCTTCTGGGCACCAAAGGCGATCTGGGCGGCCTCGTAGCCGTCCTTCTCGAGGGTCTTGAGCTGAACGACCGGGCAGGGACCGACTTCGATCACCGTCACGCACGTACGGTTGCCGTCGGCATCGTACACGCTGGTCATTCCAATCTTCTTGCCAATCAAACCTTCCATGTCGACCTCCTATCAGACCTTGATGGTGATGTCGACGCCCGCGGGAAGATTGAGCTTCTTGAGCTCATCAATCGTCTGCGCGGTCGGATTGACGATGTCGAGAAGGCGCTTGTGCGTGCGCATCTCGAACTGATCCATGGACTTCTTGTCGGCGTTCGGCGAACGGTTCACCGTGAAACGCTCGACACGGGTCGGAAGCGGGATTGGACCCACCACCTGCGCACCCGTCGAACGGGCCGTGTCGATGATACCACCGACGGCCTGATCCAGGACACGATGATCGTAGGCCTGGAGGCGGATGCGGACTCTCTGCTGCTGCATGTTGTCTCTTCTTTCTTTGACTTAGTTACGACTCGCTTTAAGTTTTCGCAACAAGCTCCTTTTCGCCTATCACTTATCACTTATCGCTTATCACTGCATTGACCTGGGATCCGACGGTTGCGATCTTCGCGGTCACCTTACCCCTTTCGGGGGCTCTCGGTGTTGCCGCGAGAAGCCCATTGGGCGCTTCGCTCGCAACTGAGTTTTCACCCAGTAATTCCCACAAAATTCAGCTCGCGATCACACTCATGACCGCGAGCTTTTATAGCTTCAACGGTCACGACGCGACGAGTTATACAAGCCCGTTTCGCGACCCTCCTCTTGCGAGAATTAGTGATAGTATATCAAAAAACGGGAAGAGGCGCAAGGGGGTAAATTGATGAAATCAACCGATATTACAACCGCAACTCAAACTACCGCTGCGGGCGTGCCAACCCTTGCACCAAACATGGCACTTCCCTTTCGACAATCCAATCCGGTCGGCCGAAATCTTCTCTTTATATAAATCGCTTATCCGGCCGCCACACAGCCTCATACCTTCGATAAATTCCGAAATGCCGCGGCTCAAGTTCTTGTCCAAGATTATAACGCGAATTATTGCGCCAAATCTTGGTAATTTGGTTATGTTGAATGTAGAGGTTTATTTTCTCTACCCCCTTGCGCCTCTTCGCTGAGCACATCCATTTTGCTTACCCTACCGCTTCTGCTCGCAAGAGGAGGGTCGCGAAACAGGCTTGTAGAGATCGTCGCGTCGTGACCGAGGTGAATAAGACCGTAGCGCCGCAAACCGCTACGGTTTTCTGCTTTATCCAAAGCTTATCGCTATCCAGACTCGTACCACGAGCGGCCTTCGGCTGCGTCACCAAGCCCCGTACCGCGAGCCGTCCTCGGCCGCGGCGTCACCAAGCCCCGTACCGCGAGCCGTCCTCGGCCGCGGCGTCACCAAGCCTCACATCCCACAAAAGACGCGCGAAGACGCCAGTCGTAGCAAGTCCGTGAACGGGGGCGAGGCGCAACGGGGGCGAGGCACTCCTGCCTCGCCGGAACGGAATCTTCCACCTCACCCAGCCGCCGCCCCGCCCACGCCCATCCGCCCAACCAAACAACAAAAGCAACCCACCGCCAAGGACGCGCCCGCCAGGGCCGTATCGCTCGCGGCACTTCGGCTGGAAGTCCAATGGAAAATCGCGCGGACAACTCCCTGCCGCGAGCTCACGCAAACAAGCCCGCGCCCACCGCCAACGCCGCCCGTGGCGGGGCCGAGCGGACGCGGAGGCGGCTGTTTGTCGGATGGAGGGACTGATGAGGCCCCGCCACGGGCGGATCCCGCGCGGCGGACGTCCGATGGCGATTCCATGGGAGGCGAGAGGCGCACGTCCAACCGCCGCGCGGACCTCGGGCGGGCGACCAACGGTCATACTGGGACGAGGCGGGGATGATTCTCGCACGCGGGTCGCCCGCCCGAGGGGGAGAGAGCGTTGTTGAGGCGCGAGGGAGGGGCGGCACCCGCCGCCACACAACCGCAAAGGAGGACGACCAACCGACAACACAACCCTCGACACGAGAGAATTGACCTAACCAACCCACCCCCCAACCACTCCGCGTTCCGTTCGCGGACATGCATGTCCGCGTAATTCCCAACCAACCATCAAACCAACCACCAAAGCAAAAGTGCCGCGACAGGAAACCCCATCGCGGCACTCTCACACCACCCCGCCCTCTCCACGTTCTCCTCTTCTACACGGCCAACCCTACGCCCTAATCCCTACGCTCAGCGAAGTTGTCGTCGTCGCCGGAGTTGTCGGAGACCTGCTTGTTGTCATGCGTAATGACAACCGCCAGAAGCCCGAAAGCGTAGACCGATGAGGTCTGCGACTTCGAACTCGGCGTCTGCATCGTCCCGCAGCCCGAGAGCGTCGAGACGCCCAGCGTCGTCAGCGCGGCGGTGACGATCGCCTTCAGAAGGGCCCACGCGGCGGGCTTGACGCCCGCCGCGGCCCAGAGCTTCTTCAAGAAGTTCATAGTTGGTTCCTTTCTTCGTTAGCGATAAGCGATAAATGATAAGTGGCGGTGTTTCGTTTTTTGTTTGCGCGTCCACAAGTTCCCGCGTCGTCTCGACGCGAGGCGCGGTAACAGCCGCAAAGAAATCGACATCCGCCACTTAACACTTATCACTTATACTTTATCGCTTAATTACTCGCCTTCGAACGGCGACTCGTGCGAAACGGAGCCGTTCGGGGTCACGACCGTAAACGTGACGCGCGTCACGTCCGACGTCAGCCCGGCCTCCTCGTACCAGTCGGTGGCGATGCCAATCTTGTCCTCATTCGCCGTCACCAACGACGGCTGCAGTTCGACCTCCATCGACTCGCCATCCTTCACGTGGCTGACCTTCACCGTTGCCTCCGCGAGGTGCTCGCCCGCGATCTCGACAGCACAACCCGGACGAAGCGTCTCCTCCTGGATGTTGCTGACGACGCGCGTGATCTTCGGCGCGTTGGGATTGACCGGCTCGTCGAACTTAACGAAGCTGACAACACGCTCAACGATGACCGGACGCGCGCCCTCGGACTCGTCGCCCGCGTAGGTCGTCAGGATCAGCTTGCACGACCCCGACTCGGCGGGCGTCTCGACGAGATGACCCTCGACACGCTGCGGGGACTCGACCTTGTCGTAGGCGATCGGATAGACGCGCCCCTTCGCGTCCTGCATCACCAGCGACTCGCCCTCGCGAAGGACGTGGACGTTGCGCCCGGTCGTGCGGAACGGACGCTTCCCGATGACGATGCCGATCGCACCGGAGGCGATGTCCATCGCGCGGAAGATCTTCGCCGACGAGGCCGTCGCGTCCGTGACGAGCTTCGGGACCTCGTTGACGAGGCAGTTCCGGATCTCGTCGCCGAGCCGCACCGCGACCTCCAGCGTGTTGACCGCCGGATCGAACTTCGCGTCCGCCGTCTCGAACGGACCGTAGCACGCGACCTCGAACGTGATGCCGAAGAGACGGTAGCGCACGCACTTCAGCGCGTACTGCTCGCGGATGTAGTCGAGCGTGCCGCCGATGACGTAGAGAAGCGTCTCCGTGTCCATCGGCGTGCCGCCGTTCATCTTGATCTCCGCGCAAAGCGCCTCAAGCGCCAGCTTCTCGCGGATGCAGAAGCGCCCGAGAACGGGCGCCCCCGCCTTCGTCACGCCGGTATTCGCATACCGCGTGTATTCCAAGTACTTGCTCATGATTCCTCCTTTCCTTACCCCACGACCTTCACGACCCGCGTCGCCGCCGCCACGCCGAAGTCCTCGCCGAGTCCCGAGCGCGTCTGGACGACGAACACGTACTCGCCGGGCTCGACCGCCACGCCCTCGAAGACACAGTCAATCGTCTGGTTGTCCGAGCGCGTCACCGTCGCCCTGGCGACGACCGCACCGCTCTTCCGGCTCCTGAGCGCGACGAACTCGTCGGACTTCTCCGAGTCAAGCGCGATGTCCTTGCCCGCCACATAGAGCGGATTGCCGATCACGATCTCGTCGGTCTTGCCCGTGAGCGTGTCGAGAACCGAGTCGACGGACGGCTTCGCGCCCTCGGTCCTGTTGACGACCGTCGCCGTCCCGATCGCGGACTTGAGCGGATCGATCACGGTCGCGTTGACCTGCAGGAAGTTCCGCGACTTGTCCCACGGACTCGTCATCGTCTGGAACCAGCCCTTGACCGCATCGGTGACGCGGAACGCGCCGTCGACCGTGGACTGGTTGCCGAGCGCCGCCTGGCGCTTCAGACCCGCCGCGAACACGCGCCAGGCCGCCTTGACTTGCGCGGGAGTGACCTTCAGGTACGCCGCGATCGCGGGCGCACATTCTTCGGCGTTCAGCGTCGCATCGTGCTGAACGCCCGCGGCATAGACCGAATCGACGCTCGGCGTCGGGTTCTCGATCTTCCGCAAGGTGATGTTAACTTGCATTGTTCTCTTTCCCTTTCGTTTCCGAAACCTTCCCGCCCACCGTGGGCAAGAAGAAATCCCATCCTGCAACGACCGCCGTGGTCAGCCTCCACGACCGCCCTGATCAGCCCTTGAGACCGCCCTGGTCAAGCCTCGAGACCGCCGTGGTCATTTTCGCGCCTCTTACGCACTGACCGTGCGCACTTCCTCGAACGTCACGTACACGCGGCGCTTCCCGTTCGAGAAGCTCGTCGCATGCCACTGCTTGACGGCCTTGTCCGCAATCGCCGCGGCCAACTGCTCGTCAACCTTCACCTCGATGTTCGTCGTCTTCATCGCCATAGTCTTGTTCCTTTCGTTTCGTGATGAGGTTGAGGTCGAAGGTTGAGGTTGACAGTGGAATGCTGCATCCTTTTTCGGGGAGGAGGCGCCCCGCCTCCTCAGCAACAAAACACTCTCCCACCATCGTCAACCTCAACCTCCAACCTCAACCTCAAAAAACCACCTCCCCGCCAGCATCGGTTCCGTTTCACTCGAATTTGGTTTCAACCGGTGGCGGGGAGGCAGGGCATCGCTGCGGTACATCACCGCAATCACGCCACTCTATATCTCCATGTGCAGCAAAGTAGGGCGAAAACCGCATTTCAGCGAATGCGCATCTTCGCCATACCCATGATTCTATTGGTCGAGAATGATTTTGCAAAGAATTTCACGGTGTGCGAAATATCGGGCTTTTGCAGCCCCGAACGAGATGTTTCGCCGCGCGGCAATCTCTCGAATCGACTCGCTCCGATACCGACCGTTCTTGCAGATGAGCGCAAGCGTCGGCAAGAGATACCCAAGCCCCGCGCGACGAAGTTTCATTTCCGCCGCGTGAAACCGCCGAAGCCGATTTGCCGCGAACGCCCTCGCCTCTCTCGCCATCGCCGCGCCCCCGTCCTCGGAGTCGACGACTTCAGTCGTCCCGTCCCGTTCGCGGACACGTGTGTCCGCGTAACCGCCCGACAAGTCAATCGCCGCGACGATTCGCGCAACGCCCAACCCTTCGTCAGAAACGACGCGCGACTTAACAAGGTCAATCTCCTCGCCAAGCCGATCAAGAGACAGAAACCCATTCGCCAACCGAGCATTCCGATAACTCATTTGCGAGCCCTCCAGTAGCGGTTCAATATCGTCTGCAACACCTTCGGCTTGTCGCAATCCGGAATCTCTGTCTCATGCTCGGCCATCTCGGCCTCGCCCTGATAGACCGCATCCAGAAGCCGCCCATAGCCGCACCTCCAGGCGAACTTCGCCCAAAGCCGCTCGTCGCTCGGCGTCCCACAGAACGCAATCATCGCATCCCTAACCGCCGCCGAAACCTTCCGCTTCAGCCACCGCTCGCGTACGCGCCTGCGCCCGCCCTCGCGCGCGATTAAACCTGAACAATTGCTAACAGGTTTAATTTCTTTAGGGGTAGTATGAAGGGGAATTTCTTTAATTCCAAACGCCCCCTTCCCTCCACTTTGTCGATAACTTTTCATTGACTTTTTCCTTGTTGCGTACCCGCGGCGGAATTGCCGCCGGGCCGTTCACAGGCACTTACCAACGAAGTGCGGAAAATCACGAAAAAATATTTTTCACGAAAATCGTGATTTTGGATTTCTCGTGGGTAAGTACGCAGTGAAAGGAACTGCAACCATGAGAAAACTCAAACTGCTGATCGCCGCATCCGCGGCTGTCTTCACCGCGGCAACCTGTCCGGCCCGCACCTTCACCCTCAACGCGCCGTCCGCGTCACCCTACGCCGACACAGAACGCGCGGCCACACACCCGATACCGCCGTTCGAGCCGCACGCGCGGGACCTGCGGATCACCGTCGCCCCGCAAGTCTTCGCGAATGCCGAGGTGTGGTTCGGCACGGCGGCAAACGCGGAGTTCGGCCTCAGACGCGAGGAGGTCGACCTTCGGCTCGTCTACGAGAGCGGCGCGTGGCTCGCGATTAACGAGAGGGACGGGATCCGCACCGCGTTTCCGGACGAGACCCCGACTTTCGCGTTTAACCTTTCGCCGCGTCAGGACGGCGTCGTACAGGCCAACGGACTTTTCTTCAGCCGCGCCTGGACGCACGTGAAGCTGGTGACGCGCGGCGCATGCGGCGCCCTCATCGAAAGCGCCCTACCATCCGACACGAATACGCCTAACCCCGACACGCCTGGCAGGGAGGCCTCGATGAGGCCTCCGCTGGTCACACTCAAAACCATCCTCGCGCCACTCGTCATCACCTTTCGCTAAAGGAGGCCAGCCATGAAACTTACAAAACTCATCCGCATCGCCGTCATCGGCGCGTTGGTCGGCAAGGCCATCGTCTACGGATCGACAAAAAACACAAATCTCGTGCGGCGGGTTCATCGAACCCGCCCTACCATCGCGTCAGCCCTGTCGGCAACAGAGGTAGGGCGCGATCGACGTATCGCGCCGCTCGCCCATGGAATCGCCGCCTGGACGACCCGCGGCGCTTGGGACGACTGGGAAGAGATCGAATTTCCGAGCGGCTTCCGATTCCCGTCCGGACTTCAGTCGCTGGACCGCATCACACTGCTGTCGCAAGGCGAAGTCCGCTGCGCGCTTCGGGACGTCGAGGCAATCGCCCGCCTGCCGACACCGCTGGCGATCGTGCTGGGCGTCTCGTCCGTCTCTCACGGTCTGACGGATTCGGGTTCCTATCTCTTCGTCTGGAACGACGGCGCACCGAACCGCGAGACAAACGCCCTCGCCTCAGCGTCCGTCGAACTGCTGCCATCCGGCGAATCGATCGTCCGCTACGGGGAGACAACCGTGACCAACGCCGTAGTCCGGCCCATCGGATTCGTCGGCCACGGACAGGACGCGGACTGGATCCGCGCCACGTTCCCGGACGAGGCGGACGACATCCTCGCCGCAGGCTACGAGAACTGGCTACGCGACACTTATGTCGGCGTCGACGCCGAGAACGGACACTACCAAGTCGCCGTCACAATCACCTCCATGCCCCACTCCCCAATCCCAACTTACCTGACCTGCGGTCCCTACAAGGTCAATGTCATCGAACCGGGAACCTACCGCTTCCCGCTAGAGGTCTTCACCGAGTACACGATTCAGGCCTATCCCGAGACCGTTCAATTCACCGTTGCGTTTGACGACGGGTACACCGGCGACGAGGCGTCGTACGAGATCGTCGAAACGCCAACGGCGGTGCGCGGTAGGGCGGCCTCGACGAGGCCGCCGCAATCCCGATCCGCACCCCCGCAAACAACCTCCAACCCCTTCTCGTGGAAACTCCGTCCGATCATCATCGTGACGCCCGGCGTCTTCGATCTCGCGGACGCCGTCGGCAAGACTTTCAAGAAATTCGCGAACGCGGCGCATCAGCGTTTCGTCACGACGATCGAGGGACTCGACATCGCCGTCAACCAGAACAACTTCCACACCATCCGCGCCGCCTAGAGCGCCGGCTACGCCCAATGGTACATCGACCACCCCGACGAGGTCATCTGCAACGGTCTCACCGTGAGGGAAGTCTTCGACTGGCCCGATCCCAATTCGACGAATCGGACTGACGCGGCGTTCTTCACGGGCGAAACGTATTACACCGTCACGAACGGCCCTTATGCCATCACCGCCCTGACGGCAGCGACCGAAACCGGGACCACCAACACGTTCACCACGACAGCCACCCTGCAACTGCCCGAGGGACTGTCCTGTGCCGTCGGCGTGTTCATGGGCACGGCGGAGCCCGTCGAACGCGACTACGAGAACGATTGGGTCGAGTGGCACGTGACGTCCAATGCCGGACCGGGCTTCGAGGGAACCGCAACCGTCGCGCAACACGCGCAATCGCTTCAGGCCGCCCGACGCTCCGACCACTGTCTCTACGAAACGGAATATGGCGTCATCCAGCTTGCCGGCCAACGATACGACTGCCCGTCAGGAGGCCACATCGTGCTTTCGCTGATGGCGTCGGCCAGGAACAACGGGGACGGACTCCGACAATCGGCAATCCAGATCGTCGTCTTCCCAGTCGTCAACGGCAACGTACTCGGGAAACCGGAGTGGATCAACCTCTAACCCGACCCGGATGACTTTAGATTTTAACCGCAGGTCGCTTCGCAACTCTGCGTGCGGCGAAGCCGCCTGCGGTTCAACAAAGCCTAATGCATTTCCGGCCATCTCATGCCGCTAACACAGCATCGCACCAGAGGCCGCACAAAGGCCCGTCAGGGCCTTGCATGGGGGGGGGGGGGGGGGGAAAGGGCCTCCCCGAATAACCGCCAGCGGCCCCCCCCGCGTCGC
>CAMAHK010000029.1 GCA_945834475.1 uncultured Verrucomicrobiota bacterium | reverse complement strand
AATGCCGAAATTGAGATCTTCGAACCGAGCTCCTGCGTAGCGGGCAGCCACGCTCGCTTACCACCATTGCTGTTACCACGCCTGTAGCTGAGAGCAGCGACCCGGATTGGAGCGAAGCGGAAATAGCCGAAGGCCGTACGGGGCTTAATGCAGGAGTCTTCTCTCTCCTGCTTTCGCGGAGTTGTTCCTATCAAATTCTCACCACGACAATATGCTATAATATGCCTTATGAAAAAAGCCATTATCACTGTCGTCGGTAAGGATACGGTCGGGATCATCGCCAAGACTTCCGCGTATCTCGCGAAAACGAACATCAACATCCTCGACATCTCGCAGACGGTCGTGCAGGATTTCTTCAACATGATGATGATCGTCGACATTTCCGCGGCGACAAAGCCGTTCGACAAGCTCGGCGCCGACCTCACGAAGCTCGGAACGGAGATGGGCCTTCGCATTCGCGTGCAGAAGGAAGAGATCTTCGAGAAGATGCACCGGATTTGAGTTGTTGGTTGTTAGTGATTAGGAGTTTCGATGATCAATCTTTCTGAAGTTCTCGAGACGAACAAGATGGTGCTCGAGCAGACGCTCGACGTCCGCACGATCACCATGGGCATTTCCCTGTTGGACTGCATCGACTCGTCGGTGAAGGCGACGTGCGACAACATTTACAAGAAGCTGACGACGCTGGCGAAGGACCTCGTGAAGACCGGCGACGAGATTGGCCGCGAGATCGGCGTCCCCGTCGTCAACAAGCGCATCTCGATCACGCCCGTCGCGATCGTGGGCGGCGCGTGCTGCAAGAAGTCGAGCGACTTCGTCAAGATCGCGAAGACGCTCGACAAGGCGGCGAAGAAACTCGGCGTCAACTTCATCGGAGGCTACTCGGCCGTCGTGTCGAAGTCGATGACGAAGGCCGACGAGCTCCTCATCCGCTCGATTCCCGAGGCGATGGCCGTCACCGAGCGCATCTGCTCATCGGTGAACGTCGGTTCGACGAAGACGGGCATCAACATGGACGCCGTGCGCCTCCTCGGCGAGATCATCCGCGAGACGGCGGAGAAGACGAAGGACCGCGACTCGCTCGGTTGTGCGAAGTTTGTCGCGCTCTGCAATGCGCCGGACGACAATCCGTTCATGGCGGGCGCGTTCCTCGGCGTGAGCGAAGGCGACGCGGTCATCAACGTCGGCGTGTCGGGTCCGGGCGTCGTCAACGCGGTGCTGAAGAACACGTGCCGCGGCGTTGATTTCGAGACCTTGTGCGAGACGATCAAGAAGACCGCCTTCAAGATCACGCGCGTCGGTCAGCTCGTTGCTCAGGAAGCGTCGAAGCGTCTCGGCGTTCCCTTCGGCATCATCGATCTCTCGCTCGCGCCGACGCCGGCGATCGGCGACTCGGTCGCGGACATCCTCAAGGAAATCGGTCTCGAGCATCCGGGCGCGCCGGGCACGACCGCCGCGCTCGCGCTCCTCAACGACCAGGTCAAGAAGGGCGGCGTGATGGCGAGTTCGTACGTCGGCGGACTCTCGGGCGCGTTCATTCCGGTCTCGGAAGACCAGGGCATGATCGACGCGGTCGAGGCGGGTGCGCTCACGATCGAGAAGCTCGAGGCGATGACGTGCGTCTGCTCGGTTGGCCTCGACATGATCGTCATTCCGGGCGACACGCCCGCGACGTCGATTTCGGGCATCATCGCCGACGAGGCGGCGATCGGCATGGTCAACCAGAAGACGACGGCCGTGCGCGTCATTCCGGCGATCGGCAAGAAGGTCGGCGACACCGTCGAGTTCGGCGGCCTCCTCGGCTACGGACCCGTCATGCCGGTCAACACCTTCTCCTGCGCAGAGATGATCAACCGCGGCGGTCGCATTCCGGCGCCGATTCACTCGTTCAAGAACTAAATTAATATTGAAGAATGATTATTGAATATTGAATCATGTAGGAACTGGAGACTCGGCGGCGCTACGCGCCTTAAGGAGCGAAGCGACGCAGGAGATTACAAATCCACCACGATTCACTATTCAATATTCACTATTCAATAAGAAAATCATGACCGCCATGATCGCCTCGATCGTCACCTGCATCGTCGGATGCAACAGCGGAGCGCCTGACAAACAGGCGCTTCATGTTTTGGCATGCGACACCGAAACCGGCGCCGCGAAAATCGTGCAGTCCGTCAAGGGCATTGAGGGCACGACCTACTTTGCCATCGATGGGGAGAAGAAGAACCTTTACTCCATGATTTCCGAGAACGGCAAGGGCGCTCTCGTGAAGTTCGCGCTGGACGCGCACCGCATCGGCGCGATGACGAAGCTCGCGGAGCTTCCGTGCGAGACGCCCTGCCACGTCTCGCTCACACCCGACGAGAAGCGCGTCGCCTTCGCGGCGTATTCTTCCGCGACCTGCGGCACGGTCGGAATCAACGGACGCGACCTCAGGACCTTCGTCTTCCCGAACGACGACATGGGCGACAACAGGAACCGCCAGCAGAAGGCCTTCGCGCACCAGACGTTCCATCTCGACCCCGCGGGCGTCGGACATGGCGAGATGGGCGTCGTCGATCTCGGATGCGACCGCGTGTGGTTCTTCGACCCGAACACGATGGAAAGGCGGAAGGACCTTTTCATCAAGATGGCGAAGGGCGACGGACCTCGCCACGCGCTGTTTCTTCCGCGTAGCCTGAACAAAGTGCTCTATCTCGTCAACGAACTCGGGAGTTCCGTTTCGCAGTACGCCTTCGACGGCGCGACGTTCACGCTTATGGATAAGACGTCGATGCTTCCGGACGGCTTCAACCGATGGGCTCCCGACGGCGCGAACCTCGTCACGAAGGCCGCGGCAATCAAGTCGACGGCGGACGGGAAGATCCTGATGGCGTCTAACCGCGGCTACGACTCGATCGCGTTTTACGAAGTCGGGCCGCTCGGCAGGCTCAAGCTCCGGAACATCGCGAAGCTTGCGGGCAAGTTTCCGCGCGACTTCGAGCTGATGCCGGGCGAGAAGTTCATGGTCGTCGGACACAAGATGTCGAACGAAATCCAGGTCTACGCCTTCGACCGCACCGCCTACACGCTCACGCCGGTCGAGTCTCCAATCCCCGCCTGGCGTCCGCTCTGCTTCAAATTCTTATAACAAAGAATCAAACCTCCATGGTCCACCTCAACCTCAAAACTCAACCTCAGATGAAGAAACTTCTCCTCTCCGCGCTCTGCGCGCTTCCGCTTTTCGGCTCGGCCGAGATCCTCGCCGTCCGCCACGACATGTATGGTGGCAACGCCAATGCCTGGCAGATGAAACGTCATGCCGAGAAGATGGACATCGTCACGAACGGCGGCGCGAAGGTCGTCTTCATCGGCGACTCGATCACGCACTTCTGGGAGTCGAACGGCAAGGCTCAGCTGGCGAAGTACTTCTCGGAGGGCGACGCGAAGATGCTCGACCTCGGCATCTCGGCGGACCGCACGGAGCACGTCCTCTGGCGCCTCAACGAAGGCGGCGAACTCGACGGCTATGAGGCGAAGTGCATTCTCCTCATGATCGGCACGAATAACACGGGTCACCGTCCGTTCGCGGCCGAGCCGCCGTCGGACACGATCCTCGGCATTCGCGAAATCGTGAAGACCATTCGCGCGAAGCAGCCGACCGCAACGGTCGTTCTCACCTCGATCTTCCCGCGCGGGTTCGACGCGAACGACGCGCTGCGTCAGCGCAATGCGATCATCAACAAGGAGATCCAGCGGTTCGCGGACGGCAAGAGCGTCTTCTGGTGCGATTTCTCGGGCCAGTTCCTGACGGCCGACGGACGTCTCTCGCGTGAGTTATTCCCGGACCTCCTGCACCCCAATGCAGCCGGCTACGAGATCTGGTACTCGGCCGTGAAGCCGTATGTCGACTATGCGCTTTCGGACGGCAAGTTGCCGCGTCCGACGAACCGCTACGCGAGCCGTGTCGATCCGACGGCGTATCGCCTGACGGAAAAGACGACGGTCTATCCGGTGACACGCATCCGCAGCGAGGGCTACGGGGCTCAGGACTGGTGGCTCGACCGTCTGCTCCGGAACCGCAACCAGATCTCCGAATCGAACGGTGAGATCGACGTCGTTCTCTTCGGCGATTCGATCACGCACAACTGGGAAGGTCCCGGACGCGAATCGCTCGAAGAACTCAAGAAGTCGTACAGCGTACTCGACATCGGCTACAGCGGCGACCGAACGGAACACCTCGTCTGGCGCGGACTCAACGGCGAACTCGACGGCTATCGCACGAAGGCGGTCGTTCTCATGATCGGCACGAACAACGGCGAGGGGGCCGAGGAGATTGCCGCCGGCATCCGTCGTGTGCTTGATGTGATCGCCGAAAAGCAGCCGCAGGCGAAGACGATTCTCCATCCGATTTTTCCGCGCGGCGCGTCCGGAGATCGGAAGCGTTCGACAAATGACGCAACGAATGCGATCATCCGAAACTTCGCGGACGGCGAGAAGGTCATCTGGTGCGACTTCAACGCGAAGCTCGTCGACGAGCAGGGTGACACGAAGTGGATTATGCCCGACCGTCTCCATCCGAACGCCGAAGGCTACAAGACGATCTGGCTCCCGGCGATCCAGCCCCTCCTCAAGGAAATTTGTGGAAAGTGAAATAAGATGAGAAAGCCGAACGAACTCCGCCAGATCGAAATCATCCGTGACTTCACGAAGCACGCCGCCGGGAGCGTGCTCATCAAGTGGGGCGACACGTGGGTGATCTGCACGGCGAGCATCGAGGAGAAGGTGCCGCCGTTCCTGAAGGACACGGGTCGCGGCTGGCTCACGGCCGAGTACGCGATGCTACCGTCCTCGACGGGCGGCGGACGTAAGGACCGCGACATCAAGAAGCTGAAGATGGACGCGCGCTCGTCGGAGATTCAGCGCTTGATCGGACGCGCTCTGCGCGCGGCGATCGACACGTCGCTCCTCGGCGAGCGCCAGATCACGATCGACTGCGACGTCCTCCAGGCAGACGGCGGCACGCGCTGCGCGTCCATTACCGGCGGCATGGTTGCACTCGAAATCGCGGTCGAGAAACTCCTGAAGGCCGGCAAGCTCCAGAAGAACCCGATCGTCCAGCGCGTCGCGGCGGTCTCGGTCGGCGTTTGCGACGGCGTCCCCACGCTCGACCTCGACTACATCCACGACTCGACGGCCGAAGTCGATCTCAACGTCATCATGACCGACAAGGGCAAGTTCGTCGAACTCCAGGGCTGCGCCGAGCACAAGGCCTTCTCGGATGAGCATTTGTTTGAGATGATCGCCTTGGCGAAGAAGGGATTGAAGAAAATCTTCAAGGTGCAGCGCGGGTGAGTTGTTTTTTAACCGCAGGCGGCTTCGCCGCACGCAGAGTTGCGCCCGACTCGATTTGTCGACGCCCCGCGCGATGTCGAGTGTAATTGTCTCTTGCGCCTTTCGGCTTAGCTGCGCGGCGACAAATGCGAGTCGGTCGCGGTCTGTGCGAAATGCGGCACGTTGACGCGAACCGCGACCGATTCCAAAATGTCGCCGAGCAGCTAAGGCGCTAGCCGCAAAGGACAACAACTCGCCTTATCGCTCGGGGCGACGACATTTTGAATCGGGCGCAACTCTGCGTGTCGCGTAGCGACCTGCGGTAAAGAACCGCCATGTTTATGGTAAAATATTGTCAACTCATAGAAGGAACGAAATGAAAACACTTCAGATCATCATTCCGATCGTAACCTTGGCCTTGGGTCTTTGGATTTGGTACGGATGGCGGATCGAGCCCGCCAATGGCGAGATTGCGATTCTCATGAAGAAGACGGGACGCGACCTGCCAGCTGAGGCGATCCTCGCGCCGTCGCTCGAGTACAAGGGCATTCAGGAAGAGGTCCTCCCCGAGGGACGCTACTTCCGCAATCCCTGGACCTGGGAGTGGTCGTACGCGAAGGCGCTCGACATCCCCGCCGGCAAGTTCGGTGTCCTCGTGCGCAAGTTCGGCAAGGACCTCCCCGCCGGCGAAATCCTCGCGCGCGATTCCTCGTACAAGGGCATCGTCCCCGAGGTGCTCGGCACGGGTCGCCACCGCATCAACCCCTACGCCTATTCGGTGAAGCTCTGCGACGACATTGTCATCAAGCCCGGCCACGTCGGCGTCGTCACTGCGCTCACGGGTGCGGACATCCTCACGGGCACCGCGCCCGCTGCGATGGAGAAGGGCTTCCTCGTCTCCGAAGGCGCGAAGGGCGTCTTGCCCGACGTCCTCAAGGAAGGCACACACCGTCTCAATCCCTTCATCTACTCGGTGTCGATCGTGAACATCCAGTCCCAACGCTTCGAGCTCGCGGGCGCGGACGCGATCACGTTCCTCACCCTCGACGGCTTCACGGTCACGGCCGAGGGTACGCTCGAGTTCAACCTCGACGTCGATAAGGTCGCGCTCCTCTCGCATGAGGTCGGCGACATGGAGGACATCCTTCAGAAGATCATCGTCCCGGCGGCGCGCGGCTTCTCGCGCATCGAGGGTTCGAAGAAGAACGCGACCGAGTTCATCGTTGGCGAATCGCGTCAGGCGTTCCAGAACTCGCTCGAGACCTACCTGAAGGGCGTCTGCGCCGAGTGGGGCGTCTCGCTCAACTCGGTCCTCATCCGTGACATCTTCGCCCCGCAGGAAATCGCGTCCATCATCCGCCAGCGTGAACTCGCCGTGCAGGAGGCGAACAAGATCGAACAGCAAATCGTGCAGGCGAAGTCCCTCGCCGAACTCGAGCGCGAGAAGGCCCTCGCCGTACAGAACAGCGCGAAGGTGACGGCCGAGACGGCGCGCATCCAGGCGAAGATCAAGGCCGCGCAGCAGGCGAGCGAACGGACGATCGCCGCAAAGGCGCGTCTCGAGGCCGCCGCGATCGAACTGCAGGCCGCCGAGGCCGAAGCCGCCGCGACGCTCGCGAAGGCCGAGGCCGAGCGCCGCGTCGTCGAAGCGGAGACAACTGCTGCCGCGGAAGTCCTCGCGCAGGAATCGGGCGTCTACGCGAATGAGCGCGACTACGTGCGCGCGAAGCTCTACGCGAAGACCGCGCCGAACGTGAAAAGTGTCGTCGTCGGCGACGAGAAGGACGGCGTGTTCGGGCTGCCCGTCAAACGGGCGGGACTTGAGACGAAAGGAGGTGCGCAATGACCGTCAATAAGAAGATGTTGGTCGTCGCCGCGATTCCGGCGAGCTGGATTGTCGCGGGCGTTCTCGGTTTCGTGTGGACGTTCTGCCGCGTCTACGTGCCGGCGGGACACATGGCGATCGTGACCTCGAAGACAGGCAAGGCGCTGCCGCCCGGACAGATCCTCGCCGAGCCGGGCGAGAAGGGCGTGCAGCGCATTCCGCTCGCCGAGGGACGCCACTTCCTCAATCCGATCAACAACGACTGGCGCATTGTTCCCGTGCAGACGGTCGCGGTCGGACAAGTCGCCGTCGTCACGTCGAAGTCGGGCAAGGAGTTGCCGCCCGGCGAGATCCTCGCGGCGGACGCGCTCTCGAAGGGCGTGTGGAAGGATGTCTTGGGTCCGGGCACGTACCGACTCAATCCCGAGGGGTATGATGTCAAGAAGATGGACGCGATCTCGATTCCGATCGGCTACGTCGGCGTCGTCACGAGCCAGACCGGCAAGCCCGCGAAGCCGGGCGCGTTCGCGGGTATTGGCGAGAAGGGCGTGATGGAGAAGGTGTTGCAGCCGGGCCTCTACTACGTCAATGCGCGCGCCTATCAGATCGACGTCGTCGAAGTCGGCATGAACCAGGTCTCGATCGTCGGCAAGTCGGGTACGGTCGTTCTCACGAAGGGCCAGCTCGTCAACGTGAACGGTGCGCTCAAGGAACTTCAGGAAAACACGCTCGCGCGTCAGATCGAGAAGCGTGACGACTACGTGCGCTCGAACCGTGACAGCGGCATTCTCTCGCAGCGCGAGGCGAGCTCGCTCAATGTCGCGCAGAAAGCGAACTTCGCGCCGCTGAAGGCGATGGCCGAGGAGGTCGCCGACGACCACGTGCAGAAGCGCAAGCAGGTCCCGAAGAAGCAGCCGCCGAAGACGCCGGTGCAGGACAACGTCGCATTCGGCATGAACCAGTTCGTGCAGTTCCCGAGCTCGGACGGCTTCTCGATCCTGCTCGACATGACGGTCGAATTCGAGCTCCTGCCCGAAAACATCTCGCGCATTTTTATGCTCTACGGCGATCTGCCAGCTGTCGTCTCGAAGATCATCCTGCCGCAGATTCTGTCGGTCTCGCGCATGAAAGGTTCGGACTACAAGGCGCGGGACTTCATCGACGGCGGCGGCCGCGAGAAGTTCCAGAAGGAGATGACGGCGGAGCTTGTCCGGATTCTCGGCGAGAAGCACATCCTCGTGCGCAACGCGATCGTCCGTCACGTCGAGGTTCCGGAGGACATCCTCCATCCGATCCAGCAGGCGTCCGTCGCGAAGGAACAGGACCTCACGAACAAGACGGAGCGCGAGACGGCGAAGAAGCAGGCCGAGCTCAACACCGAGAATGCGATGGTCGTCCAGATGAAGAAGGAGACCGAGCAGGAGACGGAGAAGATCACGGCGACGACGGCCGCCGAGCGCAACAAGGAAGTCGCGATCATCGAGGCGCAGACGAAACTTGAGGTCGCGAAGCTCGACTTGGAACGCGCGGCCCTCGAGGCGAAGATCATCGAGACGCGCGGCGCGGCGACGGTGAAGGCGAAGTTCGCCGTCGACAACGAGAAGGCGCTCGGCGAACAGCGCCGTGCGAAAGTCTTCAAGGACTCGGCGACCCTCGCCGACCTCATCTTCGCCGAACAGCTCTCGCCGAAGTTGGAGATCAAGATTCTCCACGCGGGCGAAGGCACGCTCTGGACAGATCTGAAGGGCGCTTCCCTCGCAGTTCCGGCGCAAAGGTAGGGCGAATTCAGCAACGGATTTTCAATGATACGCATAGCCAATGGACTGATCGTCGACGGCACCGGCGCTCCGGCGTATCTCGGCGACGTGTGGGTCGAAGGCGACAAAGTGGTGGAGGTCACGCCCGTACCGCGGTGCGTCCCCGCCCGCGGCGCTGGACAGGCATACGAGAAGAACCGGCTTGGAGACGCCGCGGGCGAGACGCACCGCGGTACGGAGGAAACCATCGACGCCACTGGTTGTCTCGTCACGCCCGGGTTCATCGACGCGCACGCGCATTCCGATGCCTATCTCGTCCTGGAGCCCGCCGCGCCCTCGAAGATCTCGCAGGGCATCACGACTGAAGTGAACGGCCAGTGCGGCGGCTCGATCGCGCCGCGTTACGGCGAGGCGCGTCTCTCCGGCGACTGGGCCGCGCTTCTTGGCGAGCGCCTCACCTGGCGCTCGCTCGCCGAGTATCGCGTCGTTCTCGAACAGGCGAAGCCGTCGATCAACACGGTGCAATTCATCGGCCACAACACGCTGCGCTCCTCTGTCGTCGGGTACAGTGGTCGTCCGTGTACGGACGACGAGTTGAAACGAATGGAGTACCTTCTCGCCGAAGCCCTCGACCAGGGCGGGGCCGGCTTGACGACCGGTCTCATCTACCAGCCGGGCAAGTACGCGACGAACGACGAAGTCATCGCCCTTGCGAAGGTTGCTGTTGCAAAGGGCGGACTCTACGCAACGCACATGCGCAGTGAAGGCGACCGCATTCTCGAATCGATCGACGAAGTGATCGCGCTCTGCAGGGCGACGGGCATTCGCGCGGAGATTTCGCACCTGAAGACGAGTGGCGAAAAGAACTGGTCCAAGATCGAAGCGGTCCTCGCGAAGATCGAAGACGGCATGGCCAAGGGGCTCTTGCTCGGCAGCGACCGCTATCCGTATTGCGCGGCGGGCACCGACCTCGACGTCGTCTTACCCGACTGGGCGCAGGAAGGGGCGGCGGTTGCAGAGTGTGCGCGTCTGAAGGACGTGCAGATCAGGACGCGGATTGTCGACGAGATCAACGCGAGCGGAAGAGAGTGGTCGCAAGTCATGATCGGCGGCACCTGGGCGGAGGAGAACAAGCGCTACAGTGGAAAGACAATCGCCCAGCTTTGCGGAGACAAGAGTGTCTCCGCCCCGGGGAGGAGGCGCCCCCACCTCCTCACGATCGATGACCCAGCCTCGGGGAGGAGGCACTCTTGCCTCCTCACTCCTGGCGAATTGATCTGTTCGATTCTCGCCGCCGACGGCTGCAAGACGGGGGCGTTCTTCTTCGGGATGTGCGAAGAGAATCTGGCGAAGATCTATGCAAAGCCATGGATCGTACCCGGCAGCGATGCGTCGCTGCGCGCGCCGTGGGGGCCGCTGGGGAACGACTTCCCGCATCCGCGCGCGTATGCGACGATGCCCGAGTTCTATCGGCGCGTCCGGGCGCTCGGCGTCTCGCGCGAGGAGACGATCGCGCGCATGACGCGCGTTCCCGCCGAGCGCTTCGGACTCAAGGGCCGTGGCGTTCTGAAGAAGGGCGCCTTCGCCGATCTCGTCGTCTGGAAGGAAGACGCGTTCAAGGCCAAGGCGACCTTCGCCGCGCCGCACCAGTTCACCGAAGGCGTGAAGCTCGTGCTGGTGAATGGCAAGCGCGAGCAAGGCGGAAAGTTTTTGGAACGATGAGACTCTTCGACACGCATTGCCATTTCGAGACCACTGACGAAAACGAGATCGCCGCGATCCTCGCGCGAGCCAAGGCCGCCGGCGTGGCGGCGCTGATGGCCGTCGGGGGAAGCGACGCGCTGAACGATGCGGCCGTTCGCGCCGCATCGCTCAGCGCGAACGAGGAATTAGGAATGAGGAATGATGAATGTCGGCGGGAGATGCCTTTTGTCTGCTGCGCTCTCGGCTGGGATCGCGATCAGGATGTCGCATTCAGCAACGGGGGCGAGGCACATAATAACGGGGGCGAGGCACTCTTGCCTCGCCGGAATATGGACGAAACCTCCTTTTCCGACGCGACAGGAGTGTCGCGTCCCCCTTGCGCCGTCGGCGAAATCGGCCTCGACTACTATTACTCCCGCGAGACCCGCGACGCTCAGCTGAAGCTCTTCGCGTCGGAACTCGAGCGCGCCCGCGCGCTCGGCCTGCCGGTCGTCATCCACACGCGGGAGGCGGCCGAAGACACAATCTCCCTTCTGAAGGAGATTCCCTCGCGAGGCATCATCCACTGTTTCACGGGAACGCCCGCCGAGGCGAAGCAGTATCTCGATCTCGGATTCTTCGTTTCGATCTCGGGCATCGTCACCTTCAAGGCGGCGGACAACGTGCGCGAGACGGCGCTCGCGATTCCTGACGACCGGATCCTCATCGAAACCGATTCGCCGTTTCTCGCGCCGGTGCCGATGCGCGGCAAGCCGAACGAACCGGCGTTCATCCGCCACACCTGCGAGTTTCTCGCCAAGCTCCGGGGAACCGACCCCGAAACCTTCGCCGAGCAAACCTTCGCAAATGCCGAGTGCGTGTTGGGTATGGTATAATACTTGTCGATGATTCAACCGACTCTAGAAAGCTTCGCTCGCTTTGACGAGACTTTTATGCGGATGGCGCTCCGGGAGGCCGAGAAGGCCGCCGCGGACGGCGAAGTTCCGCTCGGGTGCGTCATCGTGAAGCCGGCTGTTCTGGAGCCAGCGCATGACGGACATCCTGCGGTCTACGATCCGAATCCGACGGCGGCGACGATCCTCGGGCGGGGACACAACCAGACCGAGGGACTCTCCGATGCGACGGCGCACGCGGAGATGCTCGCGATGAGCGCGGCATTTCAGGCGGTCGGCGACTGGCGGCTCACGGGCTCGCGGCTCTACGTCACGAAGGAGCCGTGCCCGATGTGCGCGGGCGGCATTGTCCTCGCGCGTCCCGAGACGGTCATCTGGGGCGTGAGCGATCCGAAGCGCGGCGGCGGAACGACCTTCGGGATCTTCGACCATCCCGGGATCAATCACCATCCCGCGATCGTGACGGGGGTGCTGGAGGGCGAGAGCAAGGCGATTTTACAGGCGTTTTTCAGGGAGAGAAGAAGTTGAACCGCATTCTGTTCGAGAAAGAGGAGATCAAGGACGGCGTCGTCACGTTTGACGACGTGCGGGCGGAGCATGTCCTGACTGTTCTCCACGGCGAAGTCGGACAGGTGTTGAAGACCGGCGAGATCAATGGGCTCATTGGCACGAGCGAGATCGTGAGCATCGTACCGCGAGCCGTCTCGGCCGCGGTGTCTACAAGCCAATTGCGTTTACCCGCCGCGGGCGGGGACGCACCGCGGTACGGGGCTGTCACCATACGCGTCAACCACACCGAACCCTCGCTTCAGCCCTGGGTCGACCTGATTCTCGCGCCGCCGCGGCCGCGGGCGATGAAGCGACTCTTGCCGCAGCTCGCGACGATGGGTGTCGGTCGCATCTTCCTCGTCGGGGCGAAGAAGGTCGAGAAAGATTTCTGGGGCGCGACGCTCCTCAAGGAAGAGAACTACCGTCCGCTCCTCATTGACGGACTCATGCAGGCGGGCACGTCGATCCTGCCGACCCTCGAGACGCGCCGCAACTTCCGCAAGTTCGTGAACGAAGAACTCGACACGCTCTGGCCAACAGCCAACCGCATCGTCGCCCACCCGTACGATACCGTACCGCGGTGCGTCCCCGCCCGCGGCGAGGTAACAGCCGGCTTGGAAGCGCCGCGGGCGGGGACGCACCGCGGTACGGTGTTGGCCATCGGTCCGGAGGGCGGCTGGACGGATGAGGAGGTCGCGCTTCTCGAATCGAAGGGCTTTCGTCGCTACTCGCTCGGCCCGCGGATCCTCCGCACGGACACGGCGACGATTGCCCTCTTGGCCCGGCTGGGAACAAAGGAACATACAAATGACTGAACTCAAGAACTGCTACATCATCGATACGCTTGAGAACATCGGCAAGTACGCGGCGATCTGTCCCGCGATGAAGACAGCCGTCGAATTTCTCGCGAAGGGCGACTTCGCGTCGCTCGCGCCCGGGAAGAACGTGATCGACGGTGACAAGGTCTTCGTGAACAACGTTGAACCCGAGTACGTGCTGAAGGCCGACCGCAAGCCCGAGGTGCATCACAAGTATTTCGACATCCACGTGCCGCTCGTGGAGGACGAGACGATGGGCCTCGGCGTCTTCGACGCGACGGCGAAGGGCAGCTTTGACGAGGCGGGCGATGGCGGACTCTACGAGCAGGAGGTCGAGTACTTCACGTTGCACAAGGGCGAGTTCTGCATCACCTACCCGATCACCTGCGCCCACGCCCCCGCGATCACCGCGACAGCCGAGGCGCACAAGTCGAAGAAGCTGATTGTTAAGGTTATGGTTTGAGGTTGAGGTAAGAGGTTGAGGTTGACAAATGAATTTTGAGATTCTTCCATCGTTCCTGGCAGCCGATCTTGGGCACCTCGCGGACGATCTTCTGCGCGCCGAGGCGTCCGGGGCGGATGCGATCCATCTCGACATCATGGATCCGACGTTCGTGCCGAACATGAGCTTCGGTCCCTCGATCGTCGACTTCTGCCGCAAGACGGCGCCGAACTTCTACCGGAATGTCCATCTGATGATGAACCGTCCCGACCTCTATCTCGAGAAGTTCGCGAACGCGGGTGCGCAGACAATTCAGATTCACGTCGAGGCCGACTGCGATCTGCACACGGAATTGAAGCGCATCCGCGCACTCGGCTGCAAGGCGGCGATCGTCTTGAATCCCGAGACGCCGGTCGAGATCCTGACCTCGTATCTGGGCGAGATCGACGAGGCGCTCGTGATGACGGTCCATCCAGGCTATGGTGGACAGAGCTTCATCGCCGACTGCCTGCCGAAGGTGACGTGGCTCCGCGAGCGGTGTCCGACGCTCGACATCATGATTGACGGCGGTGGCAATGCGGAGACGATTCCGCTCGCAGCGAAGGCGGGCGCAAACCAATTCGTCGCGGGTTTGTATCTCTTCAAGCAGTCCGACATGAAAGCAGCGGTCGCAGACCTGAGATGTAGATTGAAGGCGTAGGTGTAGAATGGCGCATAAAATTCTTCTTGGTATCACTGGCTCGATTGCTGCTTATAAGGCGGCGGAGCTTGTTCGGCTTTTCATTAAGAACGGCGACGAGGTGACGGTCGTCATGACGCCGGCGGCATGCGAGTTCGTCAAGCCCCTCACCTTCCAGACGCTCTCGCGCAATCCCGTCTACGTCGACCAGTTCGCGCCGCCCGTCTCGTGGAAGCCCGAGCACATCTCGCTCGCGGAATCGGCCGACCTCGTCGTTGTCGCGCCGGCGACGGCGAACACGATCGCGAAAATGCGCTACGGCCTTGCGGACAACCTCCTCTGCGCGACGCTTCTCGCGACGAAGGCGAAGATCGTCGTCGCCCCGGCGATGAACACGGGCATGTGGGAAAGCCCCGTCACCCAGGAGAATCTCGCCGCTCTCAAGGCGCGCGGCGTCATCGTCGTCGAACCCGGCGACGGCGAACTCGCCTGCGGTGTGAAAGGCAAGGGACGGATGTGCGATCCCGCCGCGATCGCGGCGGCGATCGCAGCGGCGATCGCAGGTTGAGGTTGGAGGTTGCGGTTGAGGGGGAAGAAGAGGGAGAAGAGAGAAATGCGCATTGGATTCGGCTACGACTCGCACAGATTTCAACCTCAGTCTCTACCTGAATCTCAACCTAAACCCCTCATCCTCGGCGGCATCGAATTCCCTGGGGAGACCGGCCTTAAGGGACACAGCGACGCGGACGTCCTCTGCCACGCGATCATCGACGCGCTCCTCGGCGCGGCGGCACTCGGGGACATCGGTTCGCACTTCCCCGACACGGACGCTGCGTGGAAGGGCGCCGATTCGACGAAACTCCTCGCGGCGGTCGTGAAGGAGATCCGCGCGGCGGGCTATGCGATCAGCAATATCGACGCGACGATCATCTGCGAGCGGCCGAAGATCCGTCCCGTCGTCGAGATGATCCGCGAGCGTCTTGCCGCAGTGATGAACATCGGCAAGGGACGCCTCTCGATCAAGGGCAAGACAAACGAGAAGATGGACGACGTCGGCGCAGGCCTCGGCATCGAGGTCCACTGCGTTGCACTGATCGAGGAGTTGGCATGAAGACGATTGTCGTGATCCCGACCTATGACGAGGCGAAGAACGTCGAGAAGATGGTGCGCGCGCTGTTGGCGCATCCCGAGCTCGAAGTGCTGATCGTCGACGACAATTCGCCGGACGGGACCGGCGTCATCGTCGATCATCTCAGAAAGTCGCTGAAGCGGCTTCACGTCCTCCATCGCACGACGAAGGAAGGCCTCGGCCGCGCGTACGTCGCCGGCTTCAAGAAGGCGCTCGAACTCGGCGCGGACCTCATCGTCCAAATGGACTGCGACTTCTCCCACGACCCCAAAGACGTGATGCGGTTGGTTGCCTCCATGAGCGGCGAGGCAGGAGTGCCTCGCCCCCGATGTGCGCCCGAAAACAGGGACGCGACACTCTTGTCGCGTCGGAATGAAAACGACATCCATCATTCATCATTCATCACTCATCATTCATCACTCTCCCCCGCGCTTGTCATCGGCTCGCGTTACGTCCCTGGCGGCGCGACGCCCGGCTGGCCGTTCAAGCGGCGGCTCATCTCGCGCGCGGGCGGGCTCTTCATCCGCATGGTGACGGGGATGCCGCTCCGCGATCCGACGGGCGGCTTCAAGTGCTGGCGCGCGGAGACTTTGCGCGCGATTGACTTCGAGACGGTCGCGTCGAAGGGCTATTCGTTCCAGCTCGAGATGAACCATCGCACTTGGAAGAAGGGCCTCGAGATCAAGGAGATCCCAATCACCTTTACTGATCGCATCGACGGCTATTCGAAGATCACCCCCGGCATCGCAACCGAGTCGATCAAAATCGCCCTCCGCCTCCGCTTCGGGAAACCAACGACCAACAACTAACAACCATGAACTGCATTTTCTGCAAGATCGCCGCGGGCGAGATTCCTTCCTTCAAGGTCTACGAGGACGATCTCGTCCTCGCCTACCTCGACATCAATCCCTTTGCCAAGGGACACACCCTAGTCATTCCGAAGAAACATTCGGAAGGGCTCCTCGACACCGACGACGAAACGCTCGCCGCCGTCATTCAGCGCGTCAAGAAAGTCGCCGCTCACCTCAAGGCGAAGCTCGGCGCCGATGGCTTCAACATTCTCCAGAACAACGGCGAAGCCGCTGGACAGACGGTGAAGCACCTCCACTTCCACATCGTCCCCCGCTTCGGCGGCGCGTCGACCGAGATTGCCTTCGCCAACGGCAAGGGCGACTTTGGCGAGCTCGAGAAGCTCGCCGCTCAAATTCGGATTCAAGGATAAGCTTAAGGGCCCACGTACCGCGGTGCGTCTCGCCCGCGGCGTCGGCAAGGAAAAGCTGTGACTGACGTTCATTGCCATGTGGCTTCGGGCGAGAGCGGGGTGAGGGAGTTCCTCATCGGCCGCGAGTTCGTCGGCGTTCACCCGTGGGAGACGCTGGGTGATGCCGCGCCCGAGGGCGGGCACTGCGCTAGCGCCTGCCTTCGGCAGCTCGGCTTCGCCTCGGCAGATATGCGGTACGGAGTCGAACACGTTCCGTCAACACTCAGCACGCTTCGCGCGTCACTCGCGGCGAATGCCGCGCTCGGCGTCGGCGAGATCGGCCTCGACCGCCTCAAGGAGAAGACCATCTCGCCGCTGATGCGCGAAGTTTTCGAATCGCAGCTGAAGCTCGCCCTCGAATTCAACCGTCCCGTCGTCTTCCACGGCGCGAAATGCTGGGGCGAGGTCGTCAAGACAATCAAAAAAGAACTCCTCCGCTGTCAACCTCAATCTCCAACCTCAACCACTCTCTCTTACCCAACCTTCCTCTTCCACGGCTTTTCACGAAGCGACGGACTCATCCCCGACATCGTCAAACTCAACGGCTACATCTCCGTCGGGCCGGCTGTCCTCAACGACCATGCGGTCAACTATCGCGAGATGGTGAAGAAGATCCCACTCGACCGCCTCGTGATCGAGACCGACCGCACGGTACCGCCCCTGTCCTCAGGGTTAGACGCTGACACGCCGTCCATCCGAGAAGTGCTCGCGAAAACGGCCGAGATCCGCGGTCTTTCCGCGGCCGAACTCGAGGCGATCACCGATGAAAACGCCACGCGGTTTGTTGAGGTCAGGACTTAGGACGGCGGTGGAATTTTGCTATAATATTAGCTTCAATTTCACAATGCCAATATGAAAACAAAACCGCTCTTCATCGTGATGTCCGCGCCTTCGGGTTGCGGCAAGTCGACGCTTATCGATCTCATTCTCCAGGAGTACTGCGACATCGTCTATTCGATCTCCTGCACGACGCGCGCGCCGCGCGGCGAAGAGGAGGACGGACTCGACTACCACTTCAAGACGAAGGAGCGTTTCGAGGAACTCATCAAGGAGAACGCGTTCATCGAATACGCGAAGGTGCACGACAACTACTACGGCACCTTAAAAGGTCCGATCGAAGAAGTACTCGCCGAGGGCAACTCGATGATCCTCGACATCGACGTGCAGGGCGCGGCGAAGGTGCGCGAGTATGTGCGCAATCTGCCGAACAACGATCCGCTCAAGATCGGCTACGTCGACATCTTCATCAATCCGCCGTCGCTTGAGGAACTGCGTGCGCGACTGGAGGGACGCGGCACCGACGCGCCGGAAGTGATCGCGAAGCGCATGGCGAACGCCGAGGGCGAGATGGCGCGGGCGGGCGAGTACATGGTGCAGGTCACGAACGACGATCTCACAATTTGCTTCAAGCGTCTCTGCGATCTCATCGATGCGTACAGCGGGAGGATGTGATGCGTCGACTTAAATACGCGATGATCGGCGGGGCGGAGGGATCGTTCATCGGTCCCATCCACCGCATGGCGATTCGGATGGACGACCTGGCGGATCTTGTGGCGGGCTGTTTCTCGCGGAACGCGATGCGGAACAAGGCGACCGCCGCCGCGTTGCGGATCGATCCCGCGCGGGCCTATGCGGACTGGCGCAAGCTGATCGCGGCGGAAAAGGACAACATTGACTTCGTTGCGATCTGCACGACGAACGAGACGCATTACGCGATCGCAAAGGCCGCGCTCGAGGCGGGTCTCGACGTCCTCTGCGAGAAGCCGCTGTCGCTGACGGTGAAGGAAGCCGAGACGCTCGGGAAACTGGCGGAGAAGAAGGGACGTGTCCTCGGCATTCCCTTCACCTACACGGGCTATCCGATGATCAAGCTCGCGCGCGACCTCGTCAAGAACGGCGAGATCGGCAAGATCGACAAGATCAATCTCGAATACGTGCAAGGCTCGTTCCGCAAGCCGGATCGTCGCAACACGTGGAAGATGGATCCGGAACTGGCGGGCCCGAGCTGCGTCGTCGCCGACATCGGCGTCCATGCGTTCACGCTGATCGAATACGTCTCGGGTCTCGAAGTTGAATCGCTTCTCGCCGATCTCTCGAGCTACGGCAACACGGCCGGCCTCGACGACGACGCCACGGTGCTGATGAGGATGGCGAGTACGAATAAGGCCACGCTCGTCACCTCGAAAGTGGCGACGGGCGAGGAGAACGGTGTGCGGCTCCATGTCTACGGCAACAAGGCCTCGATCCACTGGGATCAGGAATCGCCGAACTACCTGACGGTGAAGTATCCGACGAAACCCGACCAGATTTTCCGCCGCAAGGCGCCCTACATCGCCGAGCATTCAGCCGCCTCGCTGTCCGCCTCGCGCTTCCCGGCGGGACACCACGAGGGCTTCGTCGAGGCCTTCGCGAATATTTACGACGGCTTCGTCGCGGCGGTTCACCAGTTACGCGACACACAACGGGGACGCGACACTCTTGTCGCGTGCACTAAGACCTCCGCATCCGACTTCCCGGGCGCCCGCGAGGGCATTCGCTCGATGCGCTTCGTCGAGGCCTGCCTCAAGTCGAACGCAAAGGGGAATCGGTGGGTGAAGGTGTAAGCGGAAACGACGATGATTTCTTGACCGCAGGTCGCTTCGCGACACGCAGAGTTGCGACCGATTCAAAATGTCGTCGACCCGCGCGATGTCGAGTGTCGTTGTCCTCTGCGCCTTCGGCTTAGTTGCGCGGCGACATTTTGAAATCGGATGACTCGTTTGACGCCGCGCTTGGGAAGATGCTCGTTGCCGAAGTTGATGACAAGACCGAGCGGCTTGTCCATCAGCTTCATGTAGGTGAGAAGCTGCATGCGCCAGATGTCCATGTTCTCATTCTCACAGGCCTTCGCCTCTATGAAATACCAAAGTGCTTTTGGACTTTTGTGGCGGCTGCGATAACTTCATCGGTCAAAGCTGCGGCTTGCGTATAAAGGCTATGCATACGTGAATTATATCAAACGTGCGGACAAAACGCGAACCGCGACCGATTCCAAAATGTCGCCGAGCAGCTAAGGCGGTAGCCGCAAAAGACAACAACACGCCTTATTCGCTCGGGTCGACGACATTTTGAGTCGGGCGCAACTCTGCGTGTCGCGTAGCGACCTGCGGATAGAAAATTAACGTCCGCGCCATCTTCACTCAGTCGATAAAATATGCTAAAATATACGAATTACGATTTTTAACACTGAAGAAAGAATCAACATGAAGACTTCGATCAAGAAAGAGGACAAGTGCAAGGTTAAGCTCACCGTTGAAATCGACGCCGAGGCGATCAAGGCGATCGTGAAGGATGTCGAGCGCGCGTACATGCGCGAGGCGCAGATTCCGGGCTTCCGCAAGGGCAAGGTTCCGCTGGAGATCATCCGTCGCGAGTTCAAGGACGGCCTCAAGAACGAGATCCAGCGCACGATGTTCCAGAAGAACTACGCCGAGGCCGTCAAGGCCGAGAAGCTCGACGAAGTCGCGCTCGCGAACGTCGAGGACCTCACCTACGATGAGAACGGCGGTTCGTTCGTCGCGACGGTCGAGGTCAAGCCGACCTTCAAGCTCCCGACGTACATGGGCCTGAAGATCGCCGACGGCGACACGACGGTCAAGGACGAGGCCGTGCAGGATCAGATGAACCGCCTGCGCGTCGCGTATGCGAAGTACGAGGACGCGAAGGACGGCGACATCGTCGAGGACGGCGACTTCATCCAGATCGACTACGAGGGCATGGTCGGCAAGAAGAAGATCCTCGAGATCAACGCCGAGGCGAAGATCGTCGGCGAGGGCAAGGGCTTCTGGACGCAGGTCGAAGAGGGCCGCTTCCTTCCCGAGATCCTCGAAGCCGTCAAGGGCATGAAGGTGGGCGAGACGAAGGACGGCATCAAGGCGAAGTTCGACAAGGAGACGGCGCCGGAAGGCCTCAAGGGCGAGAAGGCCGTCTACACAGTCACCGTCAAGAGCTTCCGCAAGCGCGTCCTTCCGTCCGACGCCGAGTTCATCGAAAAGGCGAAGGCCGAATCGATCGAGAAGCTCACCGCGACGATCCGCGAGTCGCTTGAGAAGAGCGCCGTCCGTCAGGAAGAGGCCCGCCGCGAGAACGAGGCGGTCGAGGCGCTTCTCAAGAAGGCCGACTTCGACGTCCCGGAGAGCCAGGTCCGTCGTGCGATGGACGGCTACCTCCAGGAGTTCGCGCAGCGTGCGCAGTACTCTGGCCTCGACGCCAACTATTTCGAGCAGAACCGCGAGAAGATCCTGAAGGATGCCGAGGAGGCCGCGACGAAGCAGGTCCGCCTCTGGTACATCCTTGACGGCATCGCCGCGGCGGAGAAGATCGAAGCGAAGGACGAGGAGAAGGGCAAGAAGGTTATCGACTTCATCCTCGCGAATGTGAAGAAGTGAATATGACGCAGTCCTACATGATCCCCTACGTCGTCGAGCAAACCGGGAAGGGCGAGCGGACGTACGACATCTACTCGCGCCTTCTCCTCGACCGCATCGTCTTCATCTCGGGCGAGGTGAATGACGAGATGGCGAACGCGATTTGCGCGCAGCTCCTCTTCCTGCAGTCGCAGGATCCGAAGAAGGAAATTTCGTGCTACGTCAACTCGCCGGGCGGCAGCGTCACGGCGGGTCTCGCGATCTACGACACGATGCAGTTCGTGAAGTGCCCGATCGCGACGTACTGCCTCGGCCAGGCCGCGTCGATGGGCGCGGTCCTGCTCTCGGCCGGCACGAAGGGCCGCCGCTTCTCGCTTCCGAACGCCCGCATCATGGTGCATCAGCCCTCGGGCGGCGCCGAAGGCAAGGCGACGGACATCGAAATCACGGCCAAGGAGATTCTCCGCCTCAAGGACGTCCTCAACGGCATCCTCGCGAAGCACTCCGGCAAGAAGTTCGAAGACGTCGTCCGCGACACCGAACGCGACTACTTCATGTCCGCCGAAGAGGCGAAGGCGTGGGGACTTATCGACGAAGTGCTCGGCTAAACGAAACCGTACCGTCGCCGTCTCGGCGACAGGCGCGGTAACAGCAATCACACATGAGCAGAAAAGAACCTGAACTCTTTTGTTCGTTTTGCGGACGCAGTTCGCGCGAAGTCTCGATCATTCCTGGCGCAGATGGCAACATCTGCGTCGATTGCGTTCGCCATGCGAACGAGCTGATCGACCGTCACACCAAGTCGGAGAGCGAAGTTCCCCCACTCCCACCGACCCCGACGCCGAAGGCGATCAAGGAATTCCTCGACCAGTACGTGATCGGCCACGACGAAGTGAAGAAAGTCCTCGCCGTCGCCGTCCACAACCATTACCGCCGCCTTGAGGCGGCGGAGAAGGGCGCGAAGGACGACGGCGTCGAAATCGAGAAGTCGAACATCCTCCTGATCGGCCCCACCGGCTGCGGCAAGACGCTCCTTGCGAAGACGCTCGCGAAGATGCTGGGCGTGCCGTTCGCAATCGGCGATGCGACGGTCCTCACGCAGGCCGGCTACGTCGGTGAAGACGTCGAGAACCTCGTCAGGTATCTCCTTCAGAACGCCGACGGAAACGTCGAGCTCGCGAAGCGCGGCATCATCTACGTCGACGAGATCGACAAGATCGCCTCGAAGACAGACAACGTCTCCATCACGCGCGACGTCGGCGGCGAAGGCGTGCAGCAGACCCTGCTCAAGCTCGTCGAAGGCACGATCTGCCGCATTCCGCCGAAGGGCGGACGCAAGCATCCCGACCAGGAGTACATCGAGGTCGACACCTCGAATATCCTCTTCATCTGCGGCGGCGCGTTCGTCGGCCTCGACAAGATCGTCGCCTCCCGCAAAGACTCCCACGCGATCGGCTTCGGTTCGATCGCCAATCGTGAAGCGGAAGGCGGTGGCCGACTCTCTGCGGCGAGGCAAGAGTGCCTCGCCCCCGACGGGGACGCGACACTCCTGTCGCGTCAGAACAAGAAATCTTCCACCTCTTCCTCTTCCGCAAACGAGATCAACCCTCAGGATGTCCGTCCGGAGGACCTCGTGAAGTTCGGCCTCATTCCCGAGTTCACGGGACGTCTCCCCGTCATCACGACGATGAAGGACCTCTCGGCCGAAGACCTTGTGCGCGTCCTCACCGAGCCGAAGAACTCGCTCGTCAAGCAGTACCAGAAGCTTCTCGCGATGGACGGCGTCGAACTCGTCTTCGATCCCGAGGCGCTGAAGGAACTCGCCACGACGGCCCTCGCCCGCAAGACGGGAGCCCGCGGCCTCCGCGCCGAAATGGAGCGCCTCATGACCGACGTCATGTACGAAGCCCCCGGCAATGCGAAGATGAAGAAGGTTGTTGTGGATGTGAAGATGATTAAGGAACGGTTGGGGTAATGACCGAATGACCGAATGACCGTATGATTGAATGATTTAAGTCTTTAGTTAGCCCGTTCACCTATCTACCCATTCAGTCATTCAGTCATTCGGTTATTCGGTTATTCAGTCTTTCAATCAAGGAAATACGACAATGCAGCTAACCCTACTGAAAGCCAAACTCCACCGCATTCGCGTGACCGAGGCCTGCCTCGACTACGAGGGCTCGCTGTCGCTCGATCCCGACGACATGGAGGCGGTGGGCATTCTTCCCTTCGAGAAGATCCTCTGCGCCGATGTCGAGAACGGCAACCGTTTCGAGACGTACGCGATCGAAGGCCAGCGCGGTAGCCACGTCTGCTGCCTCAACGGTGCGGCCGCCCACAAGGGCAAGGTCGGCGATCGCCTCATCGTCATGTGCTTCGCCCAGATGAGCGAAGAAGAGGCGCGTGGCTTCCAGCCCAAGGTTAAGCATTTCTAGAGAAATAATCGAATAATCGAATAATCGAATAATCGAATGTTCTAGAGGAAGATGCTTTGTGAGTAAGTCGTCACTCCAATAATTTAACCATTCGACTATTCGATTATTCGATAATTCGATTATTCACTCTCACTTGTCCCATGAGCACCTTTCTCCTTTCCCTCAAAGACGTCTCGCTCGCTTTCGGCGGGCCTCAGATTCTCGACAAGGTCTCACTCTCGATTTCGCGAGGGGTGCGCGCGGCATTGACGGGACGGAACGGAGAGGGAAAGTCAACGCTCTTCAAGGTGATCGAAGGAACGCTCGAGCCCGACAGCGGCGAGATTGTCCGCGCGCCCGGCCTCAAGATCGCCTACGTCGGCCAGTCGGTGGAGGAGAATGGAGGTCGATTCTCTCCGGCGAGGCAAGAGTGCCTCGCCCCCGTTGGTGACGCCCCGAACGGGGACGAGGCACTCTTGCCTCGTCGCGAAAAAAACGAATCAACCTCATCCTCCCCCGCCTCTTCCCCCCGCTCCGGCGGCGAGATCCGCAAGGCGCGCCTCGAGCGCGCCATCCTCTCGCAACCCGATCTCCTCTTGCTCGACGAGCCGACGAACCATCTCGACGTCGAGACCATCGACTGGCTTGAGGGGATGATCAGGCGGCAGCGCGACATGGCCGTTTTGATCGTCACGCACGACCGCCGCTTCCTCAAGCGCGTCGCGACGAAGATCTTCGATCTTGACCGCGGCGAACTCGCCGGCTGGGAATGCGACTACACGACGTTTTTGAAGCGCAAGGCTGATCTCCTCGCGGACGAAGCCGTCTACTGGGAACGCAAGTCGAAGAAGCTCGCGCAGGAAGAGGCGTGGATTCGCCGCGGTGTCAAGGCGCGCACGACGCGCAACGAGGGACGCGTCGCCGCGCTGATGAAGCTCCGTGAAGAATTCGCCGCGCGCCGCACGCAGCAGGGCACCTCGACCCTCAAGCTTGACACGGCCGCCCCCGGCGGCGTACGCGTCCTGAAGATCGAGAACCTAGGGTTTGCGTATGGGGAAGCGGAGGAGGATTCTTTGCGGCGAGGCAAGAGTGCCTCGCCCCCGCTGGTGACGCCCCCAACGGGGACGAGGCACTCCTGCCTCGTCGTTCAGAACTTTACCGCCGACATCCTGCGCGGTGAGCGCATCGGCATCCTTGGGCGCAACGGCGCGGGCAAGACGACGCTCCTCAAACTTCTCACGGGACAGCTCGCGCCGACCGAAGGGAAGGTGACGCTCGGCTCGAACGTCGAGATGGCGTTTCTCGACCAGCTCCGCAGCGAGCTCGATCTCGAGGCGACGGTCGGCGAGAACGTCGCGAAGGACCGCGACGAGGTGATCGTCGGCGGCGTGAAGAAACACGTCTACTCGTATCTCGCCGACTTCCTCTTTCCGCCCGAACGTGTCCGCACACCCGTGAAGGCGCTCTCCGGCGGCGAACGCGCGCGGCTCATGCTCGCGAAGCTTTTCCTGAGGCCCGCGAATCTGCTCATCATGGACGAGCCGACGAACGATCTCGATATCGAGACCCTGGAGCTTCTCGAAGAGCAGCTCCTCAATTACAAGGGTACGCTCCTCTTGGTTTCGCATGACCGCGAGTTTCTCGACAACGTCGTCACCTCGACGTTCGTCCTTGAAGGCGACGGCACAGTCAAGACCTTCCCGGGCGGCTATGCGGACTACGAGCGTCAGGCGCGACGAGGCAAGAGTGCCTCGTCCCCGGAGCTGTCCGCCGCCAACGGGGACGCGACACTCCTGTCGCGTCAGAACGAAAATTCTCCCTCCTCTAAAAAGCCCGCGAAGCAACCGAAGATCGAAATCAAGAAGCGGCCGCATCCGTTTGCCGCAGGCAAGGAAAAGACCTTCTCCAACAATCCGTTTGCCAACCTCTTCGGTTAACGAGCGGATGAAATATGATATAATACACTAAATTTCTTTAACCAAAGGAGACACAAAATGGTCTACTCGACTGAAGTTGAGCATCAGTGCCCGCTCATGAAGGGGTGCAATCACGGTCCGGCGCCGATTCCCGAAGAAGGGAAGTGGGTCCAGGCCAAGCAGATCAAGGACATTTCCGGCTACACGCACGGCGTGGGCTGGTGCGCACCGCAGCAGGGCGCTTGCAAGCTCTCGCTCAACGTCAAGAACGGCGTGATCGAGGAGGCCCTCGTCGAGACGATCGGCTGCTCGGGCATGACGCACTCCGCCGCGATGGCCTCCGAGATTCTCGTCGGCAAGACGATTCTCGAGGCGCTCAACACCGACCTCGTCTGCGACGCGATCAACACCGCGATGCGCGAGCTCTTCCTCCAGATCGTCTACGGCCGCACGCAGAGCGCGTTCTCCGACGGCGGTCTCGTCATCGGCGCGGGCCTCGAGGACCTCGGCAAGGGTCTCCGTTCGATGGTTGGCACGATGTACGCGACGAAGGCGAAAGGCCCCCGCTACCTCGAGATGACCGAAGGCTACTGCACGCGCATGGCCCTCAACAAGGACGGCGAAGTCATCGGTTACGAATTCGTCTCGCTCGGCAAGATGACCGACTTCATCAAGAAGGGCATGACCCCGAACGACGCGTGGGAGAAGGCCAAGGGCCACTACGGTCAGTTCGAGGGCGCGGCGAAGTACATCGATCCCCGTAAGGAATAATCGTAAGGAAATTTCAAAATGGCTTGCAATAAGAAGTGTGCGAAGAAGGCCGCGGCTCCGAAGGCCGCTGCTGCCGCCGAAAAGCTGTTCGAAGGTTATGAGCGTCGCGAGGCGAAGATCCTCGCCGCCCTCAAGCCCTACGGCATCAAGTCCATCCTCGAGTGCAAGGAGATCTGCGACAAGGCCGGCATCGATCCGTACAAGATCGTTGAAGAGACCCAGCCGATCTGCTTCGAGAACGCGAAGTGGGCTTACACGGTCGGCGCCGCGATGGCGATCAAGAAGGGCTGCGTGAAGGCGAAGGACGCCGCTGCCGAAATCGGCGTCGGCCTCCAGGCGTTCTGCATCCCGGGCTCCGTCGCCGAGAACCGCCAGGTCGGCCGTGGTCACGGCAACCTCGGCGCGA
>CAMAHK010000028.1 GCA_945834475.1 uncultured Verrucomicrobiota bacterium | reverse complement strand
GATTACTTGACGACAAAGAGAATCGAGTTCAGTTACTCAACTGGCAAACTCGGGAGGCTCACCGACTACTCAACTGGCAAACTCGGGAAATTTTGTGAGACTCCTTTGACGGATGGGATTTGTGGTATAATTAGCGTCGATGATTACCAAACTCATTATCATAGCCGGAGCGGGGACGTATCCTGAACTGATTGTGCGCGGCGCGAAGAAGGCGGGTGTGCTGCAGGTTGATGTCGTCGCGATCAAGGGCTCGACGTCGCGCGGCACCGTTAAGGCGGCGGATCACGTCCATTGGATTACGCTCGGTGGCATCGCGCAGGGGATCCGATGGGTCGGCGCAGAGGGCTACGAGGGCGTCATTCTGGCGGGGCAGATCAATCCGCTGTCACTCTTTCGTGGCCGTTTCGACGAAGAGATCAAGGCCGAGCTACGGGCGTTGCCGGTCAAGAACGCGCATTCGATCTTCAAGCGGCTGGTGGAACTCTTTGAGGCGGTCGGCGCACCAGTTTTGCCGGCGTCGCTCTACATGGATGACAATCTGCCGGGCGAAGGCGCGTTGACGGCGCGCGGCTTTTCGTCGTCCGAAACGAGCGACATCGCGCATGCGCAGGCGGTGGTGCGCGACATGGGCGTGCACGACGTCGGCCAGACTGTCGCGGTCAAGGCCGGCATGGTGCTGGCGGTCGAGGCGTTCGAAGGGACGAATGCGGCGATTCGGCGGGCGGGCAAGCTCGGCGGTCGCGGCGGCGTGCTCTTCAAGGCCGCGCGCGAGGGACATGACATGCGCTTTGACATTCCCGTCGTCGGACTCAAGACGCTCAAGACAATGAAGAAGGCGGGTATCACCGCGCTCGGTTTTCAGGCGAGGCGTCTCATCCTGCTCGACCGTGAGGCCGTCATCGCCTTTGCGAACAAGCACAACATCGCCCTCGTCGGCGTCGATTCGGGGCTCCCGTCAGCTCCGCTCCGTCCATGAAGCGGCTTCTCCTTTTAGCTGGCGAGGAGTCGGGTCTCCTCTATGCGCGCGAGATCGCCGAGAAGGCTCGCGCGGCGCATCCGGGCCTTGAGATCCGGGGCTACGCCGACTCTGGTTTCGCGACGCATGACCTGGCCGTGATGGGCTTCTGGCCGGTCGTGAAGAAAATCTTTTTCTTCCTGCGCGTCAAGAAGACGCTGGAGCGGGTGATCGACACCTGGCGTCCCGATGCCGTGTGCACGGTCGACTATCCGGGGCTCAACCTCAAACTCGCCGCCTACGCCAAGACGCGGGGCGTCCGAACCGTCCACGTGGTCTGTCCGCAGGTCTGGGCCTGGAAGGCGGGACGCATCCCGAAGATCGAGGCCGCGCTCGATCGGCTCTGCTGCTTCTTCCCCTTCGAGCCAAAGCTCTTCAGACCGGGCTTTGCCGAGTTTATCGGCCATCCGCTCGCGTCGGCGTTCGCGGCCGAGGAGAAGGTGGAGGTTGAAGGTGGACAGCGGAAGGTCTTGGCCCTGTTGCCGGGGAGTCGGCTCGGGGAGATTGAGAAGATCTTGCCGACGCTCCTCGCGGCGGTTGAGGGAGTCGCGGTCGAGATCGTGATTCCCGCGGCGAACGAACGCGCCGAGCAGGCCATCCGCCGGATCGTGGCGCGTCGGGTCGGCGACGCAGACGGGGCTGGCAGATTCCGCATTCAGCGCGGCGGGGCGCGAGAGCTCTTGCGACGGGCGACCTGTGCGGTCGTCGCGAGCGGAACGGCGACATTGGAAGCGGCCTTGGCGCGCTGTCCGACGATGCTGGTCTATAAGGTCGATCGGCTTCTCGCTTGGTTTGCGCGGCGGGTGATCAAGACGATCCGGCATGTGGGGCTGGCCAACATCATCTGGGAGAAATGCGATCCGGCTGCGGCGGCAGGAGGTCCGGGGCCGATGCCCGAGCTGTTGCAGGAAGCGTTTACGTCCGCGAACGTACGCCGCCAACTCGACCTTTGGCTTTCGGATGAGACTGCGCGCCAGGCGGCGATGCGGAGACTTGATGCGGCCATGGACTATCTTCGCGTGACGGGCGATCCTCTGGGGCGTGTCGTCGACGCGCTCGAGTGCCCGACGGCTCGGGTCTGAATTTGATTTGAACGGGAGGTTGTTTGTGAATAAGAATATCGTGTGCATTGGTGCCGGGTATATCGGCGGACCGACGATGGCTGTCATCGCGAAGATGAATCCCGACCGCCGGGTGATTGTTGTTGATATCAATAAGGAGCGTATCGCCGCATGGAACTCAAAAGATTTCAATCTTCCGATTTATGAGCCGGGTCTTGTCGAGATCGTGAAGGAAGTTCGGGGGCGGAATCTCTTCTTTTCGACGGATATCAAGAAGGCCGTGCGCGACTGCGACATTGTCTTTGTCGGCGTGAACACGCCGACGAAGATGTTCGGCAAGGGCGCCGGACGCGCTTCTGACTTACAGTATTGGGAGGCGACGGCACGCAACATCAAGGACTGGGCGAAGTGTCCGAAGGTCGTTGTCGAAAAGTCGACGTTGCCGGTGCGCACCGCAGCGGCGATGGACGCGATATTGAATAGTGAGGTGAAGGTGAGAGGTGAAAGTGAACGGCGGATGTTCACGGTTCTCTCCAATCCTGAATTCCTCGCGGAAGGAACGGCGATCAAGGACTTGCTGGATCCGGATCGTGTGCTGATCGGCGGGCCGCAGGATACGCCGGGTCAGGCGGCCGTCCAGGCTGTCGTTGACATCTATCTTGGCGCGGCGGGAAATTGGGTGCCGCGCACACGCATTCTGACGACGAATGTCTGGTCCGCCGAGCTCACCAAACTCGCGGCCAATGCGTTTCTGGCGCAACGGGTCAGTTCCATCAACGCGATTGCCGGGCTGTGCGAGGCGACGGGGGCGGATGTCGACGAGGTTGCGCAGGTGATCGGTGCCGACAAGCGCATCGGGCCGAAATTCCTGAAAGCCGGTCCGGGTTTCGGCGGCAGCTGCTTCAAGAAGGACGTCCTGAACCTGGTCTATCTGTGCGAGACCTTCGGTCTCCACACCGCGGCGGAATACTGGATGGGGGTCATCAAGATGAACGACCACCAGCAGGAGCGCATCGTCTCCCGGCTTTTCAAGGAGATGTTCAACACCCTCGCGAACAAGAAGATCGCGCTGTTTGGGTTCGCGTTCAAGGCCGATACCGGCGATACCCGCGAAACGCCGGCAGGAACGGTCGCGCGTTTGCTCGCGGACGAGCACGTCAACCTGACGATTACCGATCCGAAGGCCCTGGGGAATGCCAAGAATGATCTCCGAGACCTGAAGGGTGTCGTCTATGAGATCGATCCGTACAAGGCCGCGAAAGGCGCGGATGCCGTCGTGCTGATGACGGACTGGGCGCTTTATCCGACGCTCGACTGGGCGAAGATCTACGCGACGATGCGCAAGCCGGCCACAGTCTTCGATACGCGCAATTGCCTTGACGCGACGAACCTGCGAAAACTCGGGTTTAGAGTTCTGAATATTGGCAAATGAAATTTGATATAATATTCGCATCATGGCAGAGAAAGTCGCAGTCTATCCAGGCACGTTCGACCCGATGACGCTAGGGCACTTCGACCTCATTCAGCGGGCGTCGAAGCTCTACGACCGTCTCATCGTCGCGGTGGCGGCGACGAGCACGAAGAAGGGCGCGCTCTTCACGGGCAAGGAGCGGCTCAAGATGATCGAGGAAGACGTGAAGAAGGCGGGTCTCGACAATGTGACGGTCAAGGTGCTCGACACGCTGCTCGTCGAGTTCTGCCGCCGCGAAGGCGCGAAGGTCGTGATCCGCGGCGTCAGGGTCTACTCCGATTTCGAATACGAGTTTCAGATGGCGCTCACGAACCGGCGACTTTCGCCGGAGATCGAGACGCTCTTTATGATGCCGAGTGAGAACCTCGCGTACGTGACGGCGTCGACCGTCCGCGAGATCGCCTCGTACGGCGGCGACACGGCGCCGTTCGTGACGGAAGCCGTCCAGAAGAGGTTGAAAAGATATGGCCGAAGAGCTTGAGACTAAGTTGGTGATTGACGTCTCGCGGCTCGATCCCGAGGGCGAGACGATTGAGGGCGAGGTCGACTGTGTCGATCTCGACGAGGAGTTCGTGCATCCGTTCGGCGGCATCCGCTATCGCCTTGACGTGCAGCTGATCGGTACGGAACTCCTTGTGCGCGGACATCTCGAGCAGGACTTTGAGCTCGTCTGCTCGCGGTGCGGTGAGGATTTCGACGACACGATCAAGGTCGATGACTTCACCGAATCGTATGAAATTTCCGAAAATACGTCAGAGGTCGATTTGACGGAAGACGTCAGAGAGAGTATAATACTCACCTTGCCGTCATACCCGGTTTGTTCCGAGGCCTGTCCGGGGATCGCGCAAACGGCCGAAAAGCCCGCTGACGATCGGTGGAGTGCCTTGGATGGAATCACTGTTGAGTAAGAACAAGAAAGAGAGAAAGAAACATGGCTAGCCCTAAGAATCGTGTGTCCAAGCGTCGTAAACGCGAGCGCGTCGCCTCCCTCGAGAAGGCCATCCTGGCGCAGACCGGTACCTGCCCCGCGTGTGGCGCGGCGGTTCGTTCGCATCGTGCGTGCCCGAAGTGCGGTACCTACAAGGGTCGCAAGGTCGTGGCCGCGGCTGCGGAATAATCCATCATCCGTTTGACCCGTCTATGACTCGCGTTGCGCTTGATGCGATGGGCGGCGACTTTGCTCCGAAGCAAATCGTCGTCGGTGCCGTTGAGGCTGCTTGCAATCTTCCGGATGTCAAGATCCTCCTGGTCGGCCGCAAGGACGACATCCAGAAGGAAATTGACGGCTTTTCGAAAGACCGCAAGGCTTTGGCGCAACGCGCAGTCGAGAATGGGACGTTGGAAATCGTGCATGCTCCCGATGCCGTGGAGATGGACGATACGCCGACGGAAGCGGTCCGCAAGAAAAAGGACTGCTCGATCAACGTGGCGATGCGCCTCGTGAAGGAAGGTCAGGCCGATGTCTTTATCTCGGCCGGCAACTCCGGGGCCGTCGCGACGAGCGCGATCCTGACGCTCGGCCGCATTCCCGGTGTGAAGCGTCCTGCGATTGCAATGATCCTTCCGACCAAGTCCTCCGGCCGTCCGCTCCTGTTGCTGGATGCCGGTGCGAACATGGACTGCCACCCCGAGTGGCTCGCCCAGTTCGCGATCATGGGCGACGTGTATGCGAAGATGGTGCTCGGCCGTGAGAATCCGAAGGTGGGTCTTATGTCTATTGGCACCGAAGACTGCAAGGGCAACCAGCTCGTGCACGACACGTTCCCGCTGATCAAGGAGATCAAGAATCTCAACTTCGTCGGAAACATCGAAGGTCACGACATCTGTGGCGGCGATGTCGACGTAGCGGTCGCAGACGGCTTTGTCGGCAACGTGATCCTGAAATCCGTCGAGTCGGTCGCACATGCGATCGGCGCGTGGCTCAAGCTCGAGCTCAAGAAGAACCTCTTCCGCAAGCTCTGTGCGTTGATGCTGACGCCGGCGTTTAAGGCGCTCAAGATGCAGATGGATCCCGATGTCTATGGTGGCGCCCCGCTTCTGGGCGTTCCCGGAACCGTGATCATCACGCACGGCAACTCTACGCATAAGGCTATTTTCTACGCCGTCAAAGCCGGCGTCGCTGCGGCGACCAACGACGTGTCGGGCCAAATCGCAAAAGCGATCGCCGAACACGCCGCGAGCGTCAAAGAGCAGCAATGAGCGACTATAATTTCTCTGCCATCGAGAAGAAGTGGCAGAAGTTCTGGCTGGAACACAAGACCTTCAAGACCGATACCAACGGCAAGGGCGAGAAGTTCTATTGCCTCGACATGTTCCCGTATCCGTCGGGCGCGGGGCTTCATGTCGGCCATCCCGAAGGCTACACGGCGACAGACATTCTTTGCCGCTACAAGCGCATGAAGGGCTTTAACGTCCTGCATCCGATGGGGTGGGATGCGTTCGGGCTTCCGGCCGAGCAGTATGCCGTCGAGACGGGTACGCACCCCGCGATCACGACGAAGAAGAACGTCGACCGTTTCCGCGAGCAGATCCGTGCGCTCGGTTTCTCGTACGACTGGGACCGCGAAGTCAATACGACGGACCCGAAGTATTACAAGTGGACGCAGTGGATCTTCGAGCAGCTCTACAAGAAGGGTCTCGCCTACGTCGCGGAAGTGCCCGTGAACTGGTGTCCGGCGCTTGGCACGGTCTTGGCGAACGAGGAAGTCATCGACGGCAAGTCGGAGCGCGGCAACCATCCGGTCATCCGCAAGCCGATGCGCCAGTGGATGCTCAAGATCACCGAGTACGCCGAAAAACTCCTTGAGGGCCTCGATACGCTGGACTGGCCCGAGGGCGTCAAGGAAATGCAGCGCAACTGGATCGGCAAGTCGACCGGCGCACTCGTCGATTTCAAGGCCGTACCGCAGCCCGTCTCGGGCGCGGCGCTTCCCGGCAACCCTACCCCTGATACGATCACCGTCTACACGACCCGTTGCGACACGCTCTTCGGGGCGACGTACATGGTGCTGTCGCCCGAGCACAAGCTCGTTGAGAAGTGGCTCGCCGACGGCACGATCAAGAATCCCGACGCCGTCAGGGAGTATCAGAAGAAGGCCGCGTCGAAGAGCGACCTCGAACGTACGGAACTCAACAAGGAGAAGACGGGTGTCAAGCTCGAGGGCGTGACGGGCTTGAATCCCGTGAACGACACGGAGATTCCGATCTTCATTTCCGACTACGTGCTCGCGACGTACGGTACGGGCGCGATCATGGCCGTGCCGGCGCATGACGAGCGCGACTTCGACTTCGCGAAGGTCTTCGGCCTGCCGATCTATCAGGTGGTGGCCAGCTCCGTACCGCCGCCCGTCTCGGGCGCGGCGGGTAACAGCAATTTTGGAAACGCCGCAGGCGAGGACGCACTGCGGAACGGGGCTGACGCGACCGCGCGTGTCCCCTATACGGGCGAGACGGCGTTTACCGACATTGCGACGGGTGTGATGGTCAACTCGGGCTTTCTCAACGGACTCTCGGTGGCCGAGGCGCGTCCCGCGATGATCAAGTGGCTCGAGGAGAAGGGCGTTGGCAAGGCGAAGACGCAGTACAAGCTTCGCGACTGGCTCTTCTCGCGTCAGCGTTACTGGGGCGAGCCGTTCCCGGTCATTCACTGGGAAGATGGCACGCAGACGCTCGTCGACGAAGGCGACCTGCCGCTCACGCTTCCGGAACTCGCAGACTACAAGCCGACGGGCACGGGCGAGCCGCCGCTCGCGAAGGCGACGGATTGGGTGAACGTGACGCGCGCCGACGGCGTGAAGGGCATTCGCGAAACGAACACGATGCCGCAGTGGGCCGGCAGTTGCTGGTACTACCTGCGCTACATCGATCCGCTCAACGACAAGGCGTTCTGCGATCCCGAGCTCCTGAAGAAGTGGCTGCCGGTCGACCTCTACGTCGGCGGCGCGGAGCATGCGGTTCTGCACCTTCTCTACAGCCGCTTCTGGCACAAGGTGCTCTTCGACCTCGGGCTTGTTCCGACCTCGGAGCCGTTCCAGAAGCTCGTCAACCAGGGCATGATCCTTGGTATGGCGTACAAAAACGCCCGCGGTGTGCTGATTCCGATGGACCGCGTCGAGTGGAAGGACGGCAAGCCGTTCGGTCCGAAGAACTGGGGCATGGAAGGCGCCGATCTCACCGAGCTCGAGGAGCTGACGGAATTCCCGGCGAAGATGTCGAAGTCGCTCAAGAACGTCGTCAATCCCGATGACGTCATCCGCGACTACGGTGCCGACTCGCTGCGTCTTTATGAGATGTTCATGGGCCCGCTACAGGTCGTCAAGCCCTGGCAGACCTCGGGCGTGAAGGGCGTCCACAACTTCCTCAAGCGCGCGAACCGCCTCGTCACCGAGACGAAGGTCACGGATCGTGCGCTCACGAAGGCGGAGTCGAAGACGCTCAACGCGATGATCAAGAAGGTCGGCGACGACCTCGAGGCGATGGCGTTCAATACGGGTATCTCGGCGATGATGGTCTTCATCAACGAGGCCGAGGACGAGGCGAAGGCGGGCGATCTCCCGAAGGAGTTCCTCGAGAAGTTCGTTCTCTGTCTTGCGCCGTACGCGCCGCACCTTGGCGAAGAGTTCTGGCAGTTCCTTGGCCACACCGACACCCTCGCCTACGAGCCGTGGCCGGCGTACGATCCGAAGGCGCTCGTCGAGGATGAGATCGAGATTCCGGTGCAGGTCCTCGGCAAGCTCCGCGGACGCATCACCGTGCCGGTCGCTGCGACGCCCGCCGAGATGGAGGCCGCCGCGAAGGCGAACGCCGACGTCGCCAAGTTCCTCGAGGGCAAGACGATCGTCAAGGTCATCGCCGTCCCGAAGCGCATGGTGAACTTCGTCGTCCGCTAAGCACGTACGATTTGGTATAATACACAAAACCTTTGAGGGATTGTAGCTCAACTGGACAGAGCGACGGTTTCCTAAACCGTAGGTTCCGGGTTCGATTCCCGGCAGTCCCACCCCTACCGATGAAGGAATTCCAAAAAAATCTCGTAGCGGCCTGGCAGGATTATGCGTCCGGTAAGATTGACGCGAAAACGCTGAAGGGGGCTTCGGCCGGCTTCGGCATTTACCAGCAGAAGGATGAGAAGACGATGATGCGCGTCCGTCGTGTCGCGGGACATCTCTCGACCACCGATCTGCGCAGCGCGGCGAAGGTGCTGCGTCAGCACGGCGGCGACTACGCGCACCTGACGACGCGTCAAGACATCCAGCTTCACGGCATTCCGGCGACGGAAGTGCCCGCCGCGCTCGAGACGTGCGAATCGTTTGGCTTCCGCTTCCGTGGCGGCGGCGGCGACACGTTCCGTAATACGATCGTGAGTCCATATTCGGGACTCTTCGCCGACTCGGTCTTTGACGTCGTGCCTTATGCCCGCGCCCTCTCGGACGCGTTCTACGGTTTCGATCTCGCCTACGGACTTCCGCGCAAACTGAAAATCGCCTTCGCGGACCGTCCCGCCGACGCTTACCTCGCCCAGTCCAACGACCTCGGCTTCCTCGCGAAGATCGTGGACGGCCAGAAGTGCTTCGAGACCTACTTTGCCGGCGGCATCGGTTTCAAGCCACGGCTCGGCATCAAGCTCTTCGATGCGCTCCCGGCTGAAGACTGCATTCGTGTCGCGCGGGCGCTCACGGCGCTCTTCAACGACAAGGGCTGTCGCACGAATCGTGCCCACGCCCGCATCCGCTTCCTCCGCGAAGACTTCGGTGACGACGGCCTCGTCGCCCTCTTCCACGAGTACTTCGCGAAGACCCCCGTACCGCGGCCTTCGGCTGTCTCGCTTCGCTCGGCTGTTCCCGTCCCCGTACCGCGGTGCGTCTCGCCCGCGGCATTGGCCAGCCCCCCGCCCCCCGCGACAACCTTTCCGACCTCGACGTCCATCCTCACCGACTACGAGACCTGGAAGTCGCTCGCCGTCACGCCGCTCGCGAACGACTTGGCCGCGGTGCGCGTCTTCGTGCCGTTCGGCAACTTCACGGCGGACGAGCTTGAGTCCTTCGCCGCGGCGATGGAGCCGATGAACGCGACGCGTTTCGAGATTCTGCCGACACTTGACCTCGGACTCGTCGTCCCCGCCGCGCAGCTCCCGGGTGTCTACGCGACCCTTGCCGCGCTACCGCGCGACTACGTGGCGAAGAGCTTCGTCGGCAACATCCGCACCTGCATCGGCTGCACGGTCTGCAAAAGCGGCGTCACTGATGCGCCGACGATTGGACGCAAGGTTGGCGAGTATTTCGACGCGAAGTACCGTCCCATCGACTCGCTCGAGAAGCTGGCCGTCGCGTCAGCGCTCCTCAACGACGTGCGCATCAGTGGCTGTCCGAACTCCTGCACCTGCCAGCCGCTCGCGAAGTTCGGTTTTGCGGGACGCAAGCTGAACGGTGCGGATGCGGAGACGGCGTATCTCCCGGGTGCGACGGATCCGGTCTCCCTCGGGGCGGTCGACGCGTCCGTGCAGGTCGTCCCGGCGGACGAGTTCCCCGCGTTCCTCGAGCAGCGAATTCTTCACGTTCTCAATATCTGCACGGCAAATGACAATGACTGATACGACACGACAGAAGGATGAAGTTGTTGTCGCGGGAACGTTTAAGTTCTCCGACCTGTGGCGGAAAGAAGACTGGCTGTCGATCTGGATCGCCTTTGTCGTGATCGCGATCGCGGCGGTCGGCGCGCTGTCGGGCGCGTTTGACTTCTCGGGCGCGAAGTTCGCGAGCTGGGGATTCTCGGCGAGCGAATTCGTCGATCCAGCGAAGGCGAAGGGCGTCGCGGCGGTTTTCACGGGGACGCTTTGGACCAAGCTCGCGGTGACGCTCGGGGCGTTCGGGCTTCTCTTCACGCTGGCGAACAAGCTGGAGGGACGCAAGGCGCTGCGCTTTCTTGTCGCGTTCGCGGCGCTCTTCGTGCTCGTGGGCGTCGTCCGTTTCCTGTCGGCCGAGGCGACGTTCCACCGCTATCTCGAGTATGCGTTCTGGGCGCTCTTGCTGGGACTGGTGATCAGCAACGTGACGAAGACGCCCGAGTGGCTCAAGCCCGCCCTGCGGACGGAACTCTACATCAAGACGGGGCTTGTCCTTCTCGGCGCGCAGGTACTCTTCTCGAACATCCAGAAGTTCGGCCTCTACGGCCTCGGCATCGCTTGGGGCGTGACGCCGGTCGTCATCCTCTTTATGTGGTGGTTCGGCGTGAAGGTGCTGAAGATCACGAACAATCCGCTCGTCATCACGGTCGCGGCGGCGACGTCGGTCTGCGGCACCTCGGCGGCGATTGCCGCGGCGGCCGCCGCGCGGGCGAAGAAGACGGACCTCGCCTTTGCCGTCGGCAGCTCCCTCATCTTCACCGTGCTCATGATGGTTGGTCTGCCGTTCTTCGTCAAGGCGGTCGGCATCGACCCGATGATCGGCGGGGCATGGATCGGCGGCACGGTCGACTCGACCGGCGCGGTCGTGCTGGCGGGACAGGCCCTCGGCGATGTCGGAGGACAGGTCGCCGCGCTTGTGAAGATGATTCAGAACATCCTCATCGGCTTCGTCGCGCTCGGCATCGCGATTTTCTTCACGACGAAGGTCGATCCGCAGAGGTCGGCAGACGAGGGTCGCAAGGTCGGCGTCTGTGAAATCTGGCAGCGCTTCCCGAAGTTCATCCTCGGCTTCATCGCGGCCTCGATGATCTTCTCGTTTGTGATGCAGCCGGTCTACGGTGTCGACGCGACGAACGACGTCATCAAGCATCTGAAGGAATTCCAGAACTGGGCGTTCGCGCTTGCGTTCACCTCGATCGGCCTGGAGACGAACTTCAAGGAGCTCTGCTCGCAGGTGCAGGGTGGCAAGCCGTTTCAGCTCTACATCGTCGGACAGGTCTTCAACCTGATCCTGACCTTTGCCGTCGTCTGGGTGCTTCTCTCGGGCAAGTTCTTCCCGATTCCGACGATCGCTGCATGACGCGGACAGCCAAGCTGACCTACGCGATCCTGGCCGTGGCGACTGCCGTCGCGGCCGGGCTGATGCTCGGTCAGTATGGGATGATCCCCGGATTCGACTTCGGTTGCGGCCAATATTACTATACCGACATCCCGAACTGGGAGCGCTATTTCTCGGTTCGCGGCATTGTTGATTCGTGTCCCCGCTGGGTCTACTACGTACTCTTCGCCGCCTGGGGCGTTCTCATGTACAAGCTCTGGACCTGGCTTGACCGATATGCGTCCACGACCAAACCATCCCCGTACCGCGAGCCGTCCTCGGCCGCGGCGTCTCCAAGTATCTCGCCCCCCACCGCCTTCCCCATCTTCCTCGCTCTTCGCACGGCGCGTGCCCTTGTCGTCGGCACGGGCCGCGTTGCGACGCACAAGGCCGAGACCTTGCGCGCCTACGGCTTTGCCGTTGATCTCTGCGAACCCGCTACCTTTGACGCGACGACGGTCGCAACCTACACGCTGGTCATCGCAGCGACGAGCGACGTGCCGTTCAACCGCCGCGTCTCCGAGGCGTGTCGCGCGGCACGCGTCCTTGTGAACGTCGTGGACGATCCCGAGCTTTGTTCCTTCTACTTCTCGGCCGTCGAGCGGAAGGGACCGTTCACCGTCGCCGTCTCTTCGAACGGAACGTGTCCCGTTGCCGCGCAAGTTCTCCGCGACCGGATCCGTCCGCTCCTGACGGACGATCTCATCGCCACAACCGAACGTCTCGCCCGTGATCGCGCGGACTGGAAGAAGAACTATCCCGATTCCAAGTCCCGCGCCGCCGCGATGCACAAGGAGTTCGCGCATTTGTAAATCTGGGAGGAGTGAGATGGACAAGTTCACGCCTGAGAAATGCTCGAAGATCATGTCTGCGATCATAGAACGTGATGAGATGATGATCCGACGGTTGCAGGATACGCTGTTGGCGAAGATCAGTGGGGGAGAGGCGTGCGGACCGTTCTATGCGGCGGTCGTGGATGCGACGGGGACGGTTGTCGCGGAATCGGCCAACAGCGTTGTGCCGTCGAAGTGCAGCCACAACCACGCCGAGATGAATGCCATCGCGCTCGCCGAGAAGAACCTCGGCACGTGGAATCTCGCGGGACGCGACCTCACGCTTTACACGACCGCCGAGCCCTGCATGATGTGCGTCGGCGGCATTCTTTGGAGTGGTATCGGGCGCGTCGTCTACGGTGTCGCGACGGAAGCGGTCGAACGCATCACCGGCTTCGACGAGGGCTTTAAGCCGAACTGGCAGGCGGAGTTCGCGAAGCGGAAGATCGACGTCGTCGGTCCCGTCGTCCCCGAAGTCGGCGAAGCCGTCCTCGCCGAATACATGCGCCGCCAAGGCGTCGTCTACTCGCCACGGTAAGGCGCCCAGCGTCCCTCGTTCCCGGCGGCGAGTCCCTTGAGCAAAGTTTCGGTTGTTGGGATCATGGCGTTAAACCTCGAAAATCATGGTTTCGGGCAACTCTGTCTTCCGAAGAAATTCGATCATGTAAATCGGCCGGTAGTGAACGGTCTCTTTGGTTTTCCACGCCGTGTCGTTGAAGACAAAGGCTTTGGGGAAATCGTATTCGGGGTTGGACAGAAGATGCGATAGCGCGGAGTGTCGTGCGTAGTGCTTGCCGCTTTTGACTTCCAGGGGGATTGCCTGTCCGTTGTCTTCAATGATGAAGTCAACTTCGCCGTGTCGTGTGGTGTTGAAGTATTTTGGCGATATGCCGTGGGCGGTAAGTTCTTGGGCGACGAAGTTCTCGAAGACAGCACCGTAGTTGATGTCGGTTTCACCGCTGAGGAGCTTAAGTTGGATGCCGTTTGCGTATTGGGCACAGAGAAGCCCGACGTCGTTCATAAAGAGCTTGAAGAAATTGGGCTTTGTCGCCAAGGTCAGGGGGACTTTCGGATCCGTGACATTGTAGACGGCCAAGGCGACACCTGCGGCTTTGAGCCAGACGAATTCGTCTTCAAGCCGGTCGAACCGTCCGACCTCTGCCACGCTGTCGGCATAGAAGCGTTTGTTCTTACCGTTCAGTTCCGGTGCAAGGCGCTCAAAGACTTCGCGAATGCGCAGAGCGTTCGTTGTGTCGTATTGGGCGATGTCGCGGCGGTATTCAGTCAGGATCCTTGTCTGGACATCGATGACCTGACGGATGTCTTTTGTGTCGAGATAAGTCTGGACGGCTTCAGGCATGCCACCGACGACGAGGTAGAGTCGGAAAAGGCGCATCAGCTTGTCATGGAGTACTTTGGGCAAGGCCTTGTCCTCGCGCCAAGCTTTCTCGGCGGTCGCAAGAAGTTCGTCGTGGTTCCCCAGCGCGTGGACGAATTCCGCGAAGTCGAGAGGATACATCTTGATCTCGTCCATGAATCCGACGGGAACAGATCGGATGTCCTTGAGTTCGATGCCGAGAAGGGATCCGCTGAGAATGTAGTGGTAGCTGCCTTCCTGGACGAGATACTTGATATAGGTGACGGCCTCCGGGCATTTCTCGATCTCATCAAAGAAGATCAGTGTGCGTCCCTTGATCAGCGGTTGGTCGCAGAAGGCGGATAGTCGTAGCAGGATGTCCGATTCGTCTTCGATGTCCTTGAATAGGTTCAGTGCGCCAGGCGTTCGAATGAAATCGATTTTGATAAAAGACTCGTAGTGTCTTTTCCCAAAGGCCTCGACGATGAAGGTCTTGCCAACCTGACGCGCACCGTCAATCAAAAGGGCATACCGTCTGGTTGACTTCAGGAATAGTTGAAGTTTGTCCTCGATTTTACGCGAAATCATCAGAAATATCCTTGCGAAGAAGATTATATCATAAGCCAATGACAAAAAACAATGGTAATTTTAACGGAAAATGACAAAAAACCAACATGCGGTTTGCAGTAAATTGACAAAAACTCACATAAGATTTCACCCTGCCGGAGAGAGGTAGAAGGTGGTGAGGTGAGAACCTTTGCCGCGAGAGGGAATGGTGTCGGGTTGTTTGGGGCAGTCGCGAGGTGTCACAAACGCATTGCCTGCGCAGCGCGTTTTGTGGTATAATCAACGGCAGTCAGAAACGACTTAACAACTTCCAACGTCAAGTTGGCCCAGATGAAACCTGAGAAATTTCAATTGTGCGGTCAGCGAAACGTGGGATGCGTCTATTTTGGGCGCATTCCCTTTCGCGATTCGCACAAGGGCAATCTCAGGGCCTCATCTGGAATCGTGGCAGGAGAATGCGCCCTCTTTTCACCCGTCACGAATCAGGAGAAGAGGGCGGGGAGTCACAGTGGATGTTCGTAAGAATTATTATTTCAAGCGATTGTGAACTCAATCGAAGGCTGATGGGCGTGAATCTGTTTCCGGTGCCTGCTGGAAAGTCGGGTTAAGTGGTGGACACGGCAACAAAGCTAGGTGAAGGTTAGAGGTCGTCAAGCGAGAGCCCCCTGAAGGTTGTGACACGCTGCGCGAGGGCTGGGTTCTTGGCGAAGAAGGCTTCGGCCTTCCTTCGGAGCAATTCAAGATCGATTCGGTCAGGATCGCGTTTGATTTCGTAGAAGTCGAGACGGTTTGAGAATTCGTCTTCGCAGACAAGATCGATTTCGTTCTCGCCCTTGCGATCCCACCAGGCATCCATTCGGGTGTAGGATGTCGTTTCGAGGAATTTCCATTGGAAATACCGTTCCAGTGCGAAGCTTGAGAAGACGTTGAAGTCGCGGCGAACGACTTCCTGGAGCTTGTCTAACCGTCCAAGTTCGACAAGGTATTGGTATTTGTAGACGAAGCGGAACCAAAATCGGAAGAAGCAGTCGTCGATCTGGTAGTGCGAATTCTTCTGTCGGCTGTCTGCGAAAATGGGAACCTTGCGCCGAATGAGGGAATAGTCGTTCTCCAATCGGGCGAGAAACGTTCCGACGTCCGTTCCGATCTCATTCTTGATTTGCGCGTGGTCGGTAGCTCCTGCGGCAATGGCTGAGAGAATCGAGAAGTAGATGCCATACTCCTTGCCGAATTCCTGTACCAAAATCATAAGACCTTCGTCGATAAAGGACGATCCCTCTCGGAAGATGAAACGGATCATTGATTCCCGGTCCAGCGCCTGGCCGTCCATCAACTGCTGAACATAGCGCGCCACGCCACCAGTGAAAGTCCACAGGGCGAGCAAGTCTTCATTCGAGTAGTTGGACTTGTGGTCAGCCAAGATGTCCTTCAGGACCGAGCTTTTGAATGGCTCGACTTTGAGGCTGGCCGTATTGCGTCCGTAGAGCGGTTCGGCTGAATCGCGGAAGATCTTGTTGATCAGACGATTCATGCTGCCGCAGACAATCAGATTCATCTTTGCCGTCTTCTCATACGCATCCCACAGCGCGGCAAGTGAGCTGAAGACGGAAGGCTCGACACGGTAGAATTCCTGAAATTCGTCGAATACGAGCGTGACAGGGGTTTTGACTGAGATTTCAAAGATGAATTTGATTAGGTCTTCAATGCGCTCAGTCGTTCCCAAAACCGGAATGCCCAGAACCTCTTGTATTTGCTGTTGGAAGTTCGTGCAAAGAACCTTCTCGCTTTTTCGGCTGACATAGAAATACAGATAGGGCCTGTCCCCCAATGCGGCCTTGATCAGTTGTGTCTTGCCGACACGGCGCCGCCCAGTTATAACAGTCAATTGTGCATTACTTGTCGACTTTTCGCTGATTTCGCGAAGCAATGCGATCTCGTGTGCGCGATCAAAGAATTTCATGGGCGTTTATTAAACCGTTAGTTATTAACTGTCTGTGCAATATTGTAACAAAACAAGACGCTGATTGCAATGGGCGAAATATTTGGCCGAACGACGGAAGGCCTTGCGTGTCAGCCAACGGGAGATGGCGGGCCTGTGCGGCATTTCCGAGCATGCACTTGTCAATCTTGAGCGAGGCACGGGGAATCGACCTTCGATCTGATTGAGACCGTGACAGAGGCGTTGGGCCTTGAGCTTCGACTGGGGCCGAAAGTGCTGGAGGGCTGATGAAGAGCGTGGTCGTGAAAATGCGGGGACGGGACGCCGGGATTCTGGCGAAGTCCCGAGCCGTTCACCGCTCGAACGTGCTCTTCCCTTTCTTCTACGGGTTGCTCGCTGAAGGCGTGCAGAAGCGGTTGCAGTGCCGCGGCTTGAAGATTGACGAGAACGACCATTTCACACGGTTGGCCGAGACGTGCCGGCAGGGTGTGATCGGCGCCGTCTATGTGGAGCCGAGATGAATCTTGACGTTTCCACGTTTGTGCCTGGCACAAACGTGGAAAATGCAGTCACGTTGTTTCTCCGCTCGTTTGGAGCGGGGAATTCGGGTATTCTTTCGCGTGCCGGGAGGACTGCGGATTCGGCCGGGTGGCCGAGGCGCAGAAAGAGCCGAACGGCGCTTGACGAAAGAGGTGCAAGATGAACAAGGAAATCCCGTGTGGCTGCAAGACGATTCGTTCGGTGGCCCATCTCGACATTCAGTACGCCCACCGCTTTTACGGCTTCAAGGGCGAGGCGCAGTATCTGCACGGACACTCGGGCGGACTGACGCTCGAGGTCGAAGAGTCGGTCAATCCCGGCGTCAACATGGTCTTCCCGTGCAACGAGATCAAGAAGACGGCGTGGAGCATCCTCTGCAACTTCGACCATGCGCTCGTCCTGCGCGAGGACGATCCGCTCCTGCCGGCGATCCTGGACGTCTACGAGACGCAGGGCATCAAGAACGGCGCGCCGACGAACACGATGAAAGGGCCGGCGTTCAAGACGGATCTCTGCAAGGCGTATCCCGACTGCCGCCTTGTCGTCACGAAGGAGACGATGACGGTCGAGGGCTTTATCAAGATCGTCTATGACCTCCTGAAGGACAAGCTCAACATCGTGAGGATCACCTTCACGAGCGGCGCCAACGCGGCCACGGCGAAGTTCCCGTCGCGCCTCAAGATGGACCGCTGTCCCTGGTGCGGCATCGCGCTCAAAGACGGTGTCTGCCCGAAATGCGGATACACGGAGGCGAGGTGAATGCCGCGTTGACTTGACCGTCTGATGCGTGTTATACTTGGCCCGTTATGAACGGAGTCGTGATTGTAACGGGCGGTGCGAAAGGCATCGGCAAGTGCATTGCCGAGGAGTTTCGCAAGACGGGCGCGTCGGTCTATGTGATTGACAAGACGCCGGGGGACTGGTTTGTCGGCGACATCGCCGATCCGCCGGTCCTCGAGCGTTTTGTCGCCAGCGACAAGGCGGGTTTCATCACGGGCGAGAACGTCTGCGTTGACGGCGGCATGACCCGCCAGATGATCTATCACAACGACTTCGGCTGGACAAAAGCAGACAACCCTTAACTGATGATGACGAATTCCTTTTCAATCGTTCTCTTGCGTCCCGAAATCCCGCATAACACGGGGGCGATCGGGCGGCTTTGCGTGGGGCTGGGGGTGAAGCTCAATCTCGTCAGGCCGCTCGGCTTCGCACTTGATGACAAGTCCGTCGCGCGGGCGGGACTCGACTACTGGCCGCATCTCGAGAAGACGATCCACGATACATGGGAAGACTATCTCGCGGCGGAGCGGCCGAAGCGCGTCTTCTTCCTCTCGACGAAAGGCGAGCAGTCGCTTTACGACTGTGTGTTCGAGCCGGGGGACGCGCTCGTCTTCGGCAACGAGGGTCACGGGCTTCCGTCCGAATTCTACGAGCGCTACAGCGATCGGCTCTTTAAGATCCCGATGCCGGGAGAATACGCCCGCTCGATCAACCTCGCGAATGCGGTGTCGATCGCCGCTTACGAATGCTATCGCCAACTGTCGGTGTGAGGACGAATGTATGGAAGACTATTCAAAGCTGATCACTGCGCTGAAGAGCGCGAAGCAGGTCGGAGTCCTGACCGGGGCGGGCGTGAGCACGCTTTCCGGCATTCCGGACTTTCGCGGTCCACAGGGGCTCTACAAGAATCCGGACGCAGAGCGGATCTTCGATGTCGATTGGTTCGACCGCGATCCGTCCGTCTATTACAAGGGCTGCCGCGAACTCGTGTACGGACTCGAAAAGTACGAGCCGAATAAAGTCCATCGCGCGCTCAAACGGCTGGAGGATGTCGGCATCCTGAAGGGCATCGCGACGCAGAACATCGACATGCTTCATCAGAAGGCGGGCTCGTCGAACGTGTGGGAAGTCCACGGGTCGCCGATCCAGCATCATTGCCGCTGGTGCGGACGCGCGGCGAGTTTCGAGACGATCTGCGCGGAACTCAAGAATGGTGTCGAGGTGCCGCGTTGTCCCTGCGGCGGCGCGTATAAGCCCGACATCACGTTCTTCGGCGAGATGTTGCCCGAGGAGGCGTTCACGAAGTCGCAGGAGCTCGCAATCAAGTCGGACGTCATTCTGGTGCTCGGCACGTCGCTCACGGTCTATCCCGCGGCGGGACTGCCGCGACTTACACTTCAGGCAGGAGGACAGGTCTTCATCGTGAATGGCTCGCCGACTTCGCTCGACGATCAGGCCGCCGCTCGTTACACGGACCTCGCCGCATTCGCCGATGCCGTCCTCGAAATCTTTGCATGAACATCAAGGGGAATCAACAGGGAATGTCCGCGGACAAGAACGAGATTCGCTCTGAGATGCGGGCGCGGCGGAAGGCCGTGACGCCCGAGGCGCGCGCGGCGGCGGGGAAAGAGCTGTCGCGGCGGCTGTTCGTCGAGAATCGCGCGCTCGGCGCGGCGGTTTCGGCGAAGGGACCGATTGCGGTCTATCTCGCCTCGAAGGAGGAAATTGATCTTTCGGACTTCATCGCCGCCGCGTTGTCGTTCGGGTGTGCGGTCGTCGTGCCGCGCTGGAACGGGACGGACTATGAGCTTGTTCGCTTTTCGGATCTTGCGACGCTGGTGAAGGGCCCGCATAACATTCTCGAACCGCCGGGAGGTCCGGTCGTGCGTCCCGAAGACGTCCGCGTGTGGCTGGTTCCGGGACTGGCCTTCACCCAAGACGGTGGACGCCTCGGCTATGGCGGCGGTTGGTACGACCGGCTTCTTGCGCGAGCCGCGAAACATGCGCCCAAGATCGGCATCGCGTATGGTTTTCAGATTGTGAACGAGCTGCCGACAGAGCCGCATGACATTCGTCTGACATCCGTTGAGAGTTGTGAAGACTTGATAGTATATTCCGGATGCTAAAAGTCTATTCGGCCCAAGCGATCACGAGGTCCGATTTGTCGCTTTCTCGATCGGGCGTGTCTGTGGGGCGTTGTCGCAATTTTCGTGGCCTTGCCTGTCATCGTGCCGCTGAATATCTTCCGTCGTTGTCGGGGTGCGCAAGGCCATCTGACGGGCTTTATGATTCTCGAGCTGTTCGTTCTTGCGGTTATGCTTTGGTTGTTCATCACCTTCCGTCGAGATGCGTCGCGCAAGAAGCGGCGTCAATATTGGAATGCGTTAAGCGTGCGGTGAGATGGCTCTTTTTGTATCCGCATCATCTTTCTGTAGATGCAACAAAATAAGCATACGACTTTGTTTCTGCTATATATCTTACATTGAACCCTACCCAAGTATAAATATACATTAGGAGGGTGCCCGAGATGGACTTGTCGCGTTTCCATGATTGTACCAGGCATAATCATGGAAACGCGAGGAAATCCTTTGGGGCTCGCTTTGGGAGGTTTTCATCGTGGGGTTTCTGTTGACCGAGGCATAGCGGGGAAAAGTCGGGTTAAGGAACGCGCTAATGCTCGGAGAAGTCGCGTACACGCTTGATATTCGCCCGACGTTTATCGACGAGCTTGATCGGGCGGTAGCGTAATATCGAGCGCAAGTTCAGGAATCATCTCGCGGCAGATAATCTCATTGTGGATGTTTACGCAGCAATTGCTGAGCGCCTTTTTGCGCCGAAATCCTACAAACCTTGTTATTGTCCGCCAGATGTTGCGCAGCCGTATTATCGCATTAATGTACGAAACTATTCTGTGTACTACGTTGTAATTGGTACGGTTATGGAAGTTCGATGGTTTAGATCTGCAAGAAGCATGCAGCCGCTTTCTGAGAATCTGTCATACAAGTTGGGCAGTGCTTGGTGATGTGATAGTGAAATACAGTCGGCGACGTGGTCGCCAGATCTTGGGGCAGAGCGCGTGTGTCGGGTGCTGGGGTTGAAGGGCTTGGAGACGCCTGTCCGTGAGGGCACGGACCCGGATTGGAGCGAAGCGGAAATAGCCGAAGGCCGTACAGTGTGGGAAGTCGTGACAGCGCAATTGAGTAACCCCATTGCAAAGTCGCCTCGTGCGCTACTTGATTTCTCAACCGCATTTTTGATACAATACTCAAACATTTTGTAACCAAAGGAAGAAAGACACATGGCTAAGCGTGACATCCCGCTCGAAAGAGTGCGTAACTTCGGCATTATGGCCCACATCGATGGTGGCAAGACCACGACGTCGGAGCGTATTCTCTACTATTCGGGTAAGAACTACAAGATCGGTGAGGTGCATGACGGCGCCGCGACGATGGACTTCATGGTGCAGGAGCAGGAGCGTGGTATCACGATTCAGTCCGCCGCGACCTGCGTTCAGTGGGGCAACTACCGCCTCTCACTGATCGATACTCCCGGACACGTGGACTTCACGGCCGAAGTCGAGCGCTCGCTGCGCGTTCTTGACGGCGCCGTGGCCCTTTACTGCGCGGTCGGCGGCGTCCAGCCCCAGTCCGAGCAGGTGTGGCGTCAGTCCGAGAAGTACAAGGTGCCGAAGATTGCGTTCGTCAACAAGATGGACCGCGTCGGTGCGAACTTCTACTCGGTGATGGAGCAGATGAAGAGCCAGCTTGGCGCGAACCCTGTCCCGATGGTCATTCCGATCGGCGCGGCGGAGACGTTCGACGGTGTCATCGACCTCATCAAGATGAAGGCTCTTTACTTCGATATGAAGAATCTCGGCAAGACGGTCATTGAGAAGGACATCCCGGAGGAGTACCTCGAGAAGGCCCAGGAATACCGCCAAAAAATGATCGAGTCGGCCGCCGAGCAGGACGACGCGCTCATGGAGAAGTTCTTCGCGGGCGAGGAGCTCACGATGGACGAGGTCAAGAAGGCGATCCGTAAGGGCTGTCTCGCCCGTACGATCACCCCCGCGTTCTGCGGCACGGCGTTCAAGGATAAGGGCATTCAGCCGCTCCTCGACGCGGTTTGCGATTATCTTCCTTCCCCGCTCGACACGGGCGCGGCGGTCTCCGCCGACGATCCGTCGCAGAAGCGTGAGGTTTCCGACGACGAGCCGTTCTGCGGCCTCGCGTTCAAGATCATGAACGACCCGAAGTCGGGCGGCAAGATCACGTTCGTCCGCGTCTACTCGGGCACGCTCAAGCTTGGTGAAGAGCTTCTCGACTCGACAATCAACAAGGAGCAGCGCATTTCCCGCCTCTTCCGCATGCACGCGGCGAAGCAGGAGCCGCTCGACGAGGCGCACGCCGGTGATATCGTGGCGTGCGTCGGCCTTACCGAGACGCGCACGGGCGACACGCTCTGCGATCCCGAGCACCCGATCACCCTCGAGTCGATCGACTTCCCGGCGCCGGTTATCTCGGTCGCGGTCAAGCCGAAATCCCGTGGCGACAACGAAAAGCTCGGTGTTGCGCTCCACGCGCTCGCGATGGAAGACCCGACCTTCGTGGTCAGCTTCGACCAGGAAACGTCCGAGACGATCATCGCCGGCATGGGCGAGCTTTACCTCGAAGTTATCGTCGATCGTCTGAAACGCGAATTCAACGTCGAGTGCGACGTCGGTGCGCCGCAGGTCGCCTATCGTGAGACGATCACGATGGAAGTTGACAACGAGTACAAGCACGTCAAGCAGTCTGGCGGTCGCGGTCAGTACGCGCACGTCTGCCTCAAGCTCGCGCCGCAGGAGCCGGGCAAGGGCTTCGAGTTCGTCAACGAGGTCAAGGGCGGCGTGATTCCGACGGAGTACATCCCGGCGGTCGAAAAGGGCGTCCGCAAGGCGCTTGAGTCGGGTCCGCTCGCGGGCTTCCCGGTCGTCGACGTCAAGGCGACGGTCTACTTCGGTTCGTATCACGAAGTCGACTCGAACGAATTCGCGTTCATCACCTGCGCGATGCAGTGCTTCAAGCAGGCGTTCCTCAAGGCGAAGCCGCAGCTCCTCGAGCCGATGATGGATGTCGAGGTTGTGGTGCCTGAGCAGTACATGGGCGCGGCGAACGGCTCGATCAACCAGCGCCGTGGCCGCATCGAGGGCATGGAAGACCGTGCGGGCGTCAAGCTCCTCAAGGCGACGGTCCCGCTGGGCGAAATGTTCGGCTACTCGAACGCGATCCGTACGGTCACGCAGGGCCGTGGCTCCTTCACGATGATCTTCAAGCAGTACGAGGCCGTCCCGAAGAACATCGCGACGGAAGTCGTCGAGAAGCGCGTCAAGGAAGGCAAGGTCCGTCCGATGGCCGACTAACGCTCCGTTCCTACGGCAAAAAAGAAGACGACGCGGTTTTCCGCGTCGTCTCTCTCTACATTCTCCCCATCTGCACGGCCAGAATTGATATAATATTCTTAACCGTTTCAAATTCAAGGAGTTCTATGAGTCTCAACATCGTCAGTGAAATCGACAACCGCATCAAGATCAAGAACGTGCTCATGAGCGTGAGCGACAAGACGGGGCTCGAGACCTTCGTTCCCGCGCTCGTCAAGGCGTGTCCGGGCGTGAAGATCTATTCGACCGGCGGCACCTACACGAAGGTGAAGGAGATTCTCGGCGCGGACGCCGACAAGACGCTCGTCGCGGTCTCTGACTATACGGGCCAGCCCGAAATGCAGGGCGGTCTCGTCAAGACGCTCGACTTCAAGATCTACCTCGGACTTCTCTCTGAGACGTACAATCCGGCGCACCAGGCCGACCACGCGCGTCTCAACGCGCTGCCGATCGACATGGTCGTCGTGAACCTCTATCCGTTCAAGGAGACGGTTGCGAAGGAGGGCGTCACGCCCGAGATGGCGCGCACGAACATCGACATTGGCGGCCCGTGCATGGTCCGCGCGTCGGCGAAGAACTACCTCCGCGTCTGCTCGGTCACGGATCCGCTCGACTACGCGAACCTCGCGAACGAGCTCGCCGACCACGACGGCACGATTGGCCTCGACACGCGCTTTAAACTCATGAAGAAGGCCTTTACCCACACGGCCGAGTACGACACCGCGATCTCGAAGTTCTTCACGACTAGGACCTGGGAAGAGGTCAACGCGACGTATCGGCAGCATTGAGAGTGTAGAGCGTAGAGTGAAGGTTGTTCACCTCGTACCTGCGATGGAGCAGGGCGGCGTTGAATCCGTCGTCCTCAATCTGAATCATGCCCTGGTTCAGGCCGGGCACGATTCGGTCGTTATTTCGCGGGGCGGGAAACTTGTCGAGCGGATCGAGTCCGACGGCGGACTCCACCTGACGCTCGACCTCAAGTCGAAGAATCCGCTGACCTACTTCGCGCGGGCGTGGAAGCTCCGGCGCGCGCTGAACGGGTTGAAACCCGATCTCGTCTGCGCCCATTCGCGCGTCCCCGCCTGGCTTTTCGTCTGGGCGAACCGCAGGCTCAACCTCAAGTGGATCACCTACGCGCACGGCGCGAATTCGGTCTCGCGCTATTCGGCGGTGATGACGAAGGGCGATGCTGTCGTCGCGCCGTCGAAGTTTCTCGCAGACTTCCTCGAGAGAAGTTACGGTGTAGGCTCCGCCCACCACGGCGGACCGGTCCATGTCGTTCCCAATTGTGTTGATCTCGCGCGGTTTGATCCGGCGGCTGTCGATCGCGATTTCATCGACGAGAAGCGCCGCGAATGGGGGCTTGCGGAAGGCGAGCCGGTGACGATGTCGATCGGGCGCATCACCAAGCTCAAGGGCTTCGACGCGGTCATTCGCGAATTCTCTGCGGAACCTCGGGGCAAGCTCGTTATTGTCGGTGGGGCGGACAAGGACAAGGGCGAACTCTTTGAGAACCTGAAGGCGCTTGCCGCAGAGCTGGGTGTCGCCGACCGGGTCGTCTTTGCGGGGAACCAGACGAAGATTCCCGAATGCCTGATGCTGGCGACGGAGGTTGTCTCGGGGAATGTGACGAAGCCCGAGTCGTTCGGACTTTCCGTCATCGAGGCGTATGCGATGAACAAGCCCGTCCGCTGCCTCAAGCGCTTCGGCGGCACGGCCGAGGTGATGGACGCGGTCGCGGCGCTCGGGAAGCCGACGTTGCGCGAGGCCGTCGCCGAACTCTACAGTTTCGAGCGCTTCGCCAAAAACACCCTTGCGCTATATGAAAAGGTTGTGCTATAATTCGCGCATTGGAGACAACAGATGATGATGTTCTACAAGAACAACTGGTGGTGGCACCGCGCTTGCGAAGCGAGGTGAGACTCCCGTTTGTTTCTGATGTGAGGAAGAGACTAGGATAAGGCCCCCGCTTCAAGCACGAAGCAGGGGTCTTTTTCGTAGGTGAGATTTTAGGAGAGTTGGTTATGCTGAAAGTTCTGAGTGAAGAAGAGTTTGTGAAGCGCACCAAGGGCGGGGCGAGGACGCCGGTCTTTCGCGAGTTCCTGGCGGACCGCGAGACGCCCGTTTCCGTGCTGACGCGCGTGGCGGACGACGAGGCCGTGTTCCTTCTGGAATCGGTGGCGGGCGGCGAGGCCGTGTCGCGCTACTCGTATCTCGGCATCGACCCGTATGCGACGTACGAGGAGACGAACGGCTGGAATCCGATGCCGGAGCTGCGCAAGTACGTGAAGGGACGCGCCTTCACGCCGGCTCCCGAGCTTCCGACCCTCCAGGGCGGCGCAATCGGCTACTTCGCCTATGACGTCGTGCAGACGTTCGTGCCGCGCGTGGGCTTGACGCGCGAGAAGGGCACGCCGACGGCCGCGTTCCTCGTCACGGACACGCTCGTCATTTTCGACGCCGTCCGCCAGACCGCGATCGTCTCGAAGGTGACCGGCGTCGAGGATGGTGACGCGCACACGACGTACGTGAAGACGATGAACGCGCTTGAGGCGATCTTCCAGCGCCTCCTCTCGGCCGAGTCGATCGCGCGCTACGTGAAGACGCGGGTGAAGCCCATGAATCCGACGGTGACCGCGTTCAAGCCCGAGATGACGCCCGAGGAATTTGAGGACATCGTCGTCAAGTGCAAGGCGGCGATCCGTGCGGGCGAGATCATCCAGATCGTCCCCTCGCAGAAGTTCACGGCCGAGACGGACATTCCGGCGATTTCGCTCTACCGGGCGCTCCGCATGGTGAATCCCTCGCCGTACAACTTCTTCCTCAAGCTCGGCAAGAAGACACTGATCGGGTCCTCGCCCGAGGAGCTCGTGAAGCTCGAGAAGGGCGTCGCCTCGACGTGTCCGATCGCGGGCACGCGTCCGCGGGGCAAGACGCCCGAAGAGGACGCCGCGCTCGAGCAGGAGCTGCTCGCTGATCCGAAGGAACGCGCCGAGCACGTGATGCTCGTCGACCTCGGCCGAAACGACCTCGGCCGCGTCTGCGAGATCGGCACGGTGAACGTCGAGAAGTACGCCTACATCGAGCGCTACTCGCACGTGATGCACATCGTCTCGACAGTGAGAGGTAGGCTCACGAAGAAGATGGACGCCTTCGACCTCCTTGAGGCGACGTTCCCGGCGGGCACGCTCTCGGGTGCGCCGAAGGTGCGCGCGATGGAACTGATCGCCGAGTACGAGAAGTCCCCGCGCGGCATCTACGGCGGCGCGGCCGGCTACTTCAGCTACACGGGCGACATGGACTTCGCGATCGTGATCCGCACGATGATGCTCGAAGGCAAGGAGCTCGTCATGCGCGCCGGAGCCGGCATCGTCGCCGATTCTGATCCGCTCAAGGAGTATCAGGAGACGATCAACAAGTCGAAGGCGATCTTCGCCGCCGCGCAGTTCGCGGCGAGTCTGTGAGGTGTGATATGATCTTGATGGTTGACAACTACGATTCGTTCACCTACAACATCGTCCAGGAACTGGGGATGCTGGGGGCGGACGTGAAGGTCGT
>CAMAHK010000027.1 GCA_945834475.1 uncultured Verrucomicrobiota bacterium | reverse complement strand
CCGTCCGACGGCGCGGGCCGAGAACTGGACGGAGACTCGCACGCCGAGCCACTGGCCGGTAGGATCCTACGACTGGACAGGAATTGTTCCGCCCCCCCCTGATTTTTGATATAATACAGGAAACTCACTTCTTAAAAAGGACTCTTTCATGAATCGTAGAGATTTTCTCTTTGGCGCGACGGCGGTCGCGGGGCTTTCTTTCGGCAACAAGGCGTTCGCCCATGCGGCGAAACCGAAGGCTCGTAATAATCCGATTTGGCTCATGACGAGCGCGTTTCCTGACGATGACTTTGACGGTGTCGTCAAGCGTGCGCTGTCGGTCGGTGCGCAGGGGCTTGAGCTCTGCGTGTTCGCGCGCGATACGAACCGCACGGACCATGTCGCGACGCATCTCGACTACGACAACTTCACGCCCGAGAAGGCGAAGTACGTGATCGACACCTGCAACCGCACGGGCCTTCGCGTTTCGGTCGGCGCGTATCAGAACCTCATCGGCGGCGATCCGGCGTTTCAGGAGAAGAATCAGGACCACATCCTTAAGCTTATCCGTATCGCGGCGATGCTCGGCGGTGACGCGAACGACGTTGTCTGCGGCACGTTCGTCGGTTATGATCAGACGCTTGGTCGCACCGAGAACGGTTTCGAGAAGAACCTCGAGAAGTTCAAGAAGGTCTTCACGCCGATCCTCAAGTATGCGAAGGACTTGGGTGTCACGGTCTGCGTCGAGAACTGTCCGATGGAAGGGTGGGTTTCAGTTTCGTCTCCCGATTGCTATTGCAACCTCCCGGGATGCCTTGCGGCCCGCAAGCTCATGTATGCGATTCTTGACGACAGCTCAAATCTCCAGGAGACGTACGATCCCTCGCATGACATCTGGCAGCACATCGATCCGAGCGACGTCATCGAGGCGATGGACTTCAAGAAGCTCCGCCGCGTGCACATCAAGGGAACACGCAACTTCGCGAACGACGCGGAAGCGGTCAATTGGGGACGTCTCTTTCCGATGCAGACGGTGAACACCGAGCTCGCGAAGAAGGCGGGCGTGCCGTTGCCGGCGCACGAGTGGGACCGTCTCAACTACGAGCCGCGTCTTCCCGGGTTCGGCGGCAACGACTCCTGCGACTGGACGAAGTTCCTCGAGACGCTCATGGCGAAGGGTTATGCGAATCCGTTCGTCATCGAGAACGAGGGCTGCAACAGCTCACACACGGGCAACATGGGCGCGACGCTCCAGGGTTTCCAGGCGACGATCCTCAACACGGCGCCGGTCATCTGGCCGCTCGGCGAGAACGGTTACGCGTTCGACAAGAACGCGCTCAAGCCAATGAAGATCGCCGCCACCGGCAACCTGCCGGTCATGACGATGGCCAAACTAAACGTATGACGTTGAGCGCATTGAAAATTCGCGAAAGGGTGCGATTTTTTCAGGTGACATCCCTTTGATGGATCATTGACCTCCGAGTGCGAGAAAATCGCACCCAGGGGTCAGGGGTTTGGCAATAGGCAATAGTGAAGGATGTCGCTTCTTTTCATGCCCTATTGCCCATTGCCTGCCCCCTAACCCCTGGGTGTGATTTTTCAGAATTTTGAAATCCTTAAAGGGGAGTGGATGTTACACGGAAAAATCACACCCGGAATCTCTGTGGACCGAGTACGTGACTTGAGTTTCGGGAGAAGATATGATAAGATTGCGCGTATGAATACGAATACGGGGAAATTTCTTGTTTGCTTTGTGGCTGGCGTCATTGCATTCTCGGGGTGGGGCGTTGAGGCCCCGGCCGTGCGGATCGTGACTGCGGCTGGGGATCTAGTTGTGCCGAATGCGTCGGGCGGGAAGGTCGTGAAGGTTGCTGCGAATCCCTCGTCGGCTCGGCTGTCGGAACGGACGGCGTCGAGGGCCTTGCGCGGGCGGTCCGTGCGTCAGGGAACGCTCGGGGCGCGGATGACCGAAATGGCGGGCAGGAACTATACGCGCTATGTCGTCGAACTCGGCAACAGGGGGTCCGAAGCGGTGCTTGTCGATCGGTTTGAGTTGCTGAAGGATTTTACGCCCGGCGGACGGGGCGAGCGCGTCGGTCAGACCGATGGTGCGGTTGCTGTCTTCCCGGATGTCCGGACCTATGTCGGTGTCGAGAACCCGCTTGCGAAGGTGACCGTCGAGCAGGGCAAGGTCTCGGCTGTCCTCGAGCGCGGCTTTGCGATCGCCCCGGGGGAGCGGTGGACCGTCTCCTATGTCATCGGCACCTATCGGGACAAACAGCTCAGGCGTGACTTTCACGAGTATCTCAATCGCGAACGGGCGCATCCGTATCGCGTGCTGCCTCACTACAACAGCTGGTACGACATCAATATCGGACGCAATGACGCGCCTTGGGAAAAGCGGATGAACGAAGCCGAGTCGCTCGGTGTCATGGTGGCGTTTCGTGAGGCGCTTTCAAAGCGCGGCGTCTTCATCGACTCCTATCTCTGGGATGATGGATGGGACGATTGGGATTCGCTCTGGGATTTTCATCCTGGCTTCCCGAACGGTTTCAAGAAGCACGCCGAAGAGGCCCATCGCAACAAGGGCGCGTCAATCGGTTGCTGGATGAGCCCTTGCGGCGGATACGGCGGAAGCCACGCGCGGCGCGTCAAGTATGCGCGCGAAAAAGGTTACATCAAGCCGACGGACAATCTCCTCAGACTTTCCTCGCCGTCCTATTACGCCGCGTTTCGCGACCGGGTCATCAAGATGATCAAAGACTATGATATGAACCTCTTCAAGTTCGACCGGATGGGCTGCGGCCGGGACTGCGAAGGCGCGGGCAAGGAGCATGCTCCGGATATCGACGGCGTCGTGCGACTGATCAACGAAATGCGCGACGCGAAACCCGACGTGTTCGTGAACGCAACGGTCGGCACGTGGGCGAGTCCGTTCTGGGTCATGTACGCCGACTCGATCTGGCGCGGCGGCGGCGATTTCGGCACGCAGGGTGCAGGCACGAAGCGCCAGCAGTGGCTCACCTACCGCGATGACGTCATCTACGACCGCTTCGTCACCAGGAGTCCGCTCTTTCCGATGAACGCGATGATGATGCACGGCATCATCGTCAACCGCGGCGGTCCGCCGACCTGCATGGACATCTCAGACAGCCCCCAGTCGACGCAGGATTTCGCCGACGAGGTCTGGATGGCCGTTGCGGCCGGCTATGCGCTTCAGGAGTACTACATCACGCCCCGGCTCATGCACGAGAAGTGGTGGGACATCCTGGCGGACGGCATCAAGTGGCTGAAGGCGAACGAAAGCATCCTGGGTGACACCCACTGGGTTGGCGGCGATCCGTGGTCGAAGGGCGGCGGAATCTACGGCTACGCGAGCTATCTCGACGACCAGAAGCAGGGCAGAGGCATCGTGATCCTCCGTAACTCCGCAGCCGAGCCGAAGATGCTGACAACATCGTTGGGCGATCTCCTGGAGCTCGGCGGACTCGCCCGGGCCCAGGCGGCGGTGTCCGGCTTCAAAGTCGTCTATGCGCATGGTGCGGCGTTTCCGAAGCCCGCGACGGCGGCGCAGTCCGTGGACGTGAAGATCGATCCCTTCGGCGTCATCCTTGTCGAGGTCGGTCTCAAGTGACGACGAGGGGACTGTCCCCGGTGGCTGTGGCTCGTCCTCCTGCCGCTTCTCGCCTGGGGACTGGCTGGCCCGGTACTGGTCGATGGAGGCTGTCCGCTTCTTGGATAACGCGTAATGGCATCACCGGTCGACTCGTCACAGGTAAGGGTGCTTATGCTTCGAGGATTTGCCAAATAGCGAGCGAATTGCGAGCGCATTCGATTTATCCCGATTTATTTGATTTATTGGACGGACTGGTGGGTGGGGCGGCCACGGTGACGTGGTCGCCGGATCTTTGGGCGGAGCGCGTGTATCGGGTGCTGGGGGCGAAGGGGCTTGGAAGCGCCTGTCCGTGAGGACACGGACGGTACGGATCTTGGAAGCGCCGCAGCCGAGGCGGCTCGCGGTACGGTGTGGGAGCGTGTGACGGATGAGACGAAGGGGAATTACAAGTTCTTCAAGGTTGCGGTTGAGATGACGTAGCGCAGCGATTGTGAGTTCTCATACTCAAAGGATTTGCAGGGATGGCTTGCAAATCCTTTGAGTAAACCTCAATTCGGGCAGCTGGATTTTGTTCGATGGCCGTGTAGATGTGTGTCGCGTCCCCGTTGGGGGAAAGGTTTGTAGTCTCATAAATATGAGACTATAGGTCTGACCTTGAATCTCGCATTTATGAGACTGTTAATGGGTTTAATAGGTGGTGCATGGTATAAGCGAATGTATTGAAGAGATAAGATATTGGTATTGGCAATTCTGGTTTTGATATGAGTTAATCACCTGCGTGATGCGCGACGAGGGACGCGATATTAGAACTCGTAGCGGACGGTGAAGAGGAAGCTGCGCTTGTTGGCGGGATAGAACGAGTTCGTCGCCCATGGACCGTTGTAGACGCCGTAGTCGGCGTAACGGCGGTCGAAGAGGTTGTCGATCGTGAAGGCGAAGGTGAAGCCGTTCAGGTACTTCCAGGTTGGCATCGCGCGGCAGCCGAGGTCGAAGACGCCGAAGTTGGGCAGGGGCTTGCTGGCGTTGTCGAAGTCGGAGTCGAGACGCTGGCGTCCGATGAAGCGGTAGCCACCGTTGACGGCGAACCAATCGAGGAGGAAGACTTCGCCGAAGACGCGGACCTGGCTCCGCGGAACCATCGGGATGTCATTGCCGCGGTAGTCGCCGCGTTTGAAGCGCGCGTGGGTGAACGAATAGAGGATGCCGGCGCCGCCGACCTTGTCACGGCTCCAGGTGAGGGACGTCTCGAAACCGTCGCGCCGGGTGGCGTCGGGGGTGTTGACGTTGCCGCCATAGAGGTACATGATCTCGTCCTCGAGCTCGGTGTGGAAGCCCGTCAGCGCGAAGTTGAAGTCGTCGAGGAACGTCCAGTCGACGCCGACTTCGGTGTTGTGTCCCGCTTCGGGCGAAAGCCTCAGATTCGGTGCACCATAATAGCTGAACATCTCGTCCGCGAGGGGCGCGTGGTAGAAGCGTGACCACTTGGCGAAGAACTTGAGGTCTTCGACGGGATGCCAATTGACGCCGACTTCGCCGGCGACGTCGCCCTTGGTCTTGGTTTCAGTGGCCGAGAGGTAGGCCGACCGGAAGCGGTCCCGCGTCGTGAACCATTCGCCGCGTGCGCCGCAGAAGAGCGACAACTCGTCCAAAAGATAGAGTTCGTCGCGGGCGAAAAGGGCGCCGGAGTGGCGAAGGTAGTCGTTCTTCGCGTCGGCCCGGACGTCCAGGACGTCAAGCTTCTGGTCCGTACCGAGGTCGAACTGGTTGGCCAGTCCGAAGATCTCGGACCTGTTCGTGTATTTCAGCTTCCAGACGAAGCCGTAGAGGTCGGTCTCCGTCTTCGATCCGTACGAGGCGTAGATCGACTCGGCCTTGCGGTTGCGGAAGGTGAAGTCCGCCGCGAGTGTGTTTTCCTCGTCCAGTGCGACTTCACCGCTGAAGGCGATGCCGTAGACGTCGTTCCGGGCCTTGTCCTTCGGCGTGTCAGAGTGACGCGGATCGTCCTTCCAACTGTCGTGATGAACGCCGTACCAGTCGTAGCCGTTCGAGAAGAGCGAACCGGGGAGGCCGTAGCCGGTTTCGGCATAGAACGTCTTCACGGAAAGCCAGGAACCGTTGGCGAAGTTCTTGCGCAGGCCGCCTTTGATCGAGTAGGCTTCGGTCCAGGCGTTCTTGCGCCAGCCGTCCGCACGGTCAAAGGAGAAGTTTCCGAAATAGGTGAGGCCGTCCTCCTCGAATCCGCCGCGTGTGCCGGCGTAGACGCCGACCTGGCCGAGATTGCCGCCGTGGACTTCAAGTGTCGTCCGGCGCTCGTAGGTGTTGGCGTCGGTGACGATGTTGATGACGCCGGCGGACGCGTCGCCGCCGTGGAGGACGGTTTGCGGTCCGTGCAGGATTTCGATGCGATCGACCGAGCGGACGGGGATGCGCAGGAGGTCCTGTGCGGCCATGTCGGGATTGTTGAGCTCTTCGCCGTCCACGACGATTTTCACGCGTCCGAAGCTGTTGGCGCCATAGCCGCGCATCGAGACCTGGGCGAGCGCCGGATTGCCGTTGAGCTTCCGGAGGAAGATGTTGCCGCGTTTCTCGAGGAGTTCGACGGTCGACTGGACACCGGAGGCGTCGATGTCGGCCTTGGTGATGAGATCGACGTGGGAGGCGATCTCCGTTTTGGTCTGTCCGAGCCGGCTGGCTTCGACGACGACCGTCGGCAGCGTGGTGGACGTGAGGTTCGTCGCAACGGCAGTTGCCGCGGCGAGGAGGAGCGTGTTCATTTGTCTTCTTCTTTCCCCCTCATGCGAGGGTACTTGAGTGGATGGGAATCGGCCCGTCTTCCGACTGTAACGGTTGCGCGACAGCGCCTGATTTTCACAGGACTTTCCGGTTACCGATCGTTCGGCCGCATATTATACCATAATTGAAAACGGCAGAGGAAATGCAGCATAGAGCAGAACTCCTGCGTTTAGTTTTTACCGCAGGTCGCTACGCGACACGCAGAATTGCGCCCGACTCGATTTGTCGACGCCCCCGCGCGATGTCGAGGGTAGTTGTCTTTAGCGCCTTCGGCTTAGTTGCGCGGCGACAAATGCGAGTCGGGCGCGGTGTTTGCGAAATGCAGCACAACGACGCGAACCGCGACCGATTCCAAAATGTCGCCGAGCAGCTAAGGCGTTAGCCGCAAAAGACAACAACACTCCTTACCGCTCGGGGCGACGACATTTTGAATCGGTCGCAACTCTGCGTGCGGCGAAGCCGCCTGCGGTTAAAACTTAATGCAGGAGTTCTCTTCTCTCCTGTATTTGCATGAATCTACTCCTCTGGCACGGTTTGTTTCTAATCGGCCGTGGATTTTTGCTATAATATGGCACTAGTATTTTAAGAAAGGAATTCTAGACATGAAGATTCTCGTGACGGGCGGCGCCGGCTTCATCGGTAGCCATACGGTGGTTGAACTTCTGACGGCGGGCCATTCGGTCGTGGTCGTCGACAATCTCTGCAATTCGTCGAAGAAGTCGCTCGCCCGCGTGAAGAAGATCACGGGCAAGGACGTCACGTTCTACAAGGTCGACATCCGCGACGAGAAGAAGCTCAACGCCGTTCTCGACAAGGAAGGTCACTTCGACGCGACGATCCACTTCGCGGCGCTCAAGGCCGTCGGTGAATCGACGAAGATCCCGCTCAAGTACTACAACAACAACCTTGGCGGCACGTTCACGCTTCTCAAGTGCCTCGCCGACCACGGCTGCAAGAACATCGTCTTCTCGTCGTCCGCGACGGTCTACGGTGACCCCAAGTCGGTGCCGATCCGCGAGGACTTCCCGACCCCGGGCTGCACGAACGCGTATGGCTGGACGAAGCTCATGATGGAGCAGGTCTTCAAGGACGTCCAGAAGGCCGACCCCGAGTGGAACGTGATCCTCCTCCGCTACTTCAATCCGATCGGCGCGCACAAGTCTGGCCTCATCGGCGAGGATCCGGCGGGCATCCCGAACAACCTCCTGCCGTTCGTCGCGCAGGTCGCGATCGGTCGTCGTCCCGAGCTTAACGTCTTCGGCAACGACTATCCGACGCCGGACGGCACGGGCGTCCGCGACTATATTCACGTCGTCGACCTTGCGATCGGCCACCTCAAGGCGATCGAGAAGCTTGAGAAGGAACCGAAGCTCGGCCTTAAGATCTACAACCTCGGCACGGGCAACGGCTACTCCGTCCTCCAGGTCGTCAAGGCCTTCGAGAAGGCGTCCAAGAAGCCGGTTCCCTACAAGATTCAGCCGCGCCGTCCGGGCGACGTCGCCGAATGCTGGGCTGATCCCGCCCTCGCGCTCAAGGAACTCGGCTGGAAGGCCGAGCGCGGCATTGAGGAGATGTGCGAAGACGCCTGGCGCTGGCAGAAGAAGAATCCGTACGGGTACAGCTGCAAGCCGAAGGCCTGAGGCCTTCGACTTGCAGAGATTGAGGTTCAAGGTTGAGGTTGAGGCAGGGGTTGTTGCTTGACGGTTCTTGACTACATTCTCGACGGAATCGAGGCCGAGCTTGCGCTGGAGCGCGAGCTCGGCGTTCGCTTTGTCGAATGTGATCGCGGGGTGTTGGCGGCGGCGAAGAGGGATGCGGAGGAGCGTCTGGAAGCACGCGACAGGAATGTCGCGTCCCCTTTGCCGGTCGCGCCCAACGGAGACGCGACATTCCTGTCGCGTGCAAGAGAAACCTCGACCACCACTTCTCCGTCGCACGACTTGCGACAACCGACGAGCGATGCCCGGACGGTTTCGCCCTCTCAACCTCAACCATCCCCTCAACCTTCGACCTCAACCTCAACCTTCCCCTTCGTTTTTCTTCATCACGCGCCGCTTGGCGAGGCGGGGTTGACGATGATGACGAAGATCGTCGAGGCGCTCGGTCAGACGCTTGAGACGGCGCCGATCGTCACCGAGGCGCCGGTTCCGAAGGCGAAGATCTATGTGATTCTGGGCGGGCTCGCCTTGCGCAAGTTCCAGCCGAAGTTGAAGGGTGTGCCGGGACAGTGGCTGAAGACGGAGCGCGGGGCGGATGTGCTCGTCACCTATTCGCCCGAGTACATTCTCCGCTTCAAGACGGTGACCCCGGCGGTGAAGAAACTGAAGACCGACATGTGGCACGCGCTCAAGGAAGTCGCGCGGCGGGCGGGCTAGTTGGAGTGTCGAGTTGTAGTTGTAGAATGGAGGAATTATGCTGAACGAAAACTGCAAGGTCCTGGAACATACAGACATTGGCGCGGGGTATCGGTACCTCGCATTGGAAGCGCCGCAGATTGTTGCGGCGGCGGTGCCGGGACAGTTCGTGCATGTGAAGGTGCCGGCGCTTGAGATGAGTGCGCTCAGGCGTCCGTTCTCGATTTTCAATGCCGAGGGGATGATACTCGAGCTTCTCTACAAGACCGTGGGACGCGGCACGGCGGCGCTCAACGCGGCGCAGGTCGGCGATACGCTCGAGGTGATGGGGCCGCTCGGGCACGGCTTTCCGACGACGTGCCTAGGTACGCCGCTCCTCGTGGGCGGCGGGTTCGGTGTCGCGCCGCTCTACTTCCTGGCGCGGATGCTGCTGAAAAACGGGGCAGCGACGCCGAAGCTGTTCGTGGGCGGACGGACGAAGGCAGATCTCCTGGCTCTGGACCGGTTCGAGAAGCTGGGGGTCGAGGTCCATCCCGCGACGAACGACGGCTCCGCGGGCGTGCAGGGCCTCGTCACCGATCCGCTCGATGACGAGATGATCGCGCTCAAGGAGGCGGGCAGGCCGTTTGAGCTCTTCGCGTGCGGTCCCGATCCGATGCTCAGGGCCGTGGCGCTCATGGCGACCGGCGCGAAGGTGCCGGGATGGATTTCGATGGACCGCCACATGATCTGCGGCGTCGGCGCGTGCTACGCGTGCATCCAGAAGACGGTGCGCGGCAATTCGCGCTGCTGTATCGAGGGGCCGATCTTCCGCGCCGAAGACCTCGTCTGGGACTAATTTTTGGTACAATACGCGTTGTGACACTCATCCAGAAACACGCCTATGACATCGGGTACGGCTTTGCCGCGCTCCTGTGGCCGTTTTTCGCGAAGCGGCGGCGGATTGCCGTCGAGAACATCTTGCGCGGCAAGGTCGCCTCCAATGTGGCTGAGGCGAAGCGCATTGCGAAGGCGAGCTGGTGCCATCTCGCGGGACATATCGTCGAGGCGCTCTTCGTGCCGCGGGTCGTCACGAAGGAGAACTGGCGCGAGCATCTCGATGTCTCGCAGGCGCCGGCCGAGTCGGTGAAGCTGCTTTTGGATACGCCCGAGCAGCCGATCCTGATCCTGAGCGCCCATCACGGCACGTGGGAGCCGGCGACGAACCTCCTCTCGTTCGCGCGTCCGATGATCGCCGTCGCGCGGGTGATGAACAATAGGCTTGTCGCGAAATGGATGAAGAACCACCACTTCCGCGGTCCCGTGACGATCATCGACAAGAACAACGGCTTCAAGCCGAAGTACATCGAGCAGTGGAAGCGCGAGGCGGCGGCGATGACGATCCTCATCGACCAGTACGCCCATCACGGTCCGCTGCTCAGGTTCTTCGGACGTCCCGCGCGCTGCATCACGTCGGGGACGCGCCTCGCGATCCGCTCGGGCTATCCGATCATCGTGGGGACGTTCGTGCGCATCGCGCCCTACAAGTACCGCCTCGTCGGCGGCACGCCCGTCGTCTTCGGCAAGGACGCCGACCGTGACGCGGCGACGCAGATTCTGAACGACCGCCTTGAGGCGGCCATCCGTCAATACCCCGAGCAGTACCTCTGGGCTCATCGGAGGTGGCGCGATGACTAGACTTTGGATCTCGCTGATCTTCGACTGGCTTTGTTTGGGCTTTACCTTCGTCTTCTTCTGGTCGACGGTTGTGGTCCTTTTGGGCCTCATCAAGCCGGCGCGGTGCCATCCAAAGGCCGCGCGCAAGCTGAAGTTCGCCGTCCTCGTCTGCGCACGCAACGAGGAGTCGGTCATCCGCCTGCCGGTGAAGAGCATTCTTCTGTCGAAGTATCCGGCCGAGTGTCTTGAGGTGATCGTCCTCGCGGACAACTGCACGGACGCGACGGCCGCACGGGCGCGCGAGGCGGGCGCGACGGTCTGGGAGAAGACGGTGCCGAGCATGGGCAAGGGGGATGTCCTCGACTGGGGTCTCGCCAAACTTTTCGCACGCGGCGGCTTTGACGCGGTCGCGGTCTTCGACGCCGACAATATTGTCTCCGACGGCTGGTTCGACGCGATGAACGACGCGCTGCAGGACGGCGAAACGGTCGTCACGGGCCGGCGTCATTCGTCGAACGCGCAGGCGAACGTGATCGCGAGCTGGTACACGGTCTACTGGGCGATGATGAACGAACTCTCGAATCGCGTGCGGACGAATCTCGGCCTTTCGGGCAAGCTGACGGGAACGGGGTTCGCGTTTGTGCCGGCGGCGCTCGAGACCGAAGGCTGGAAGACGAGGACGATGGTCGAGGACGTCGAGTTCACCGTGCGGACGAACCTGCGCGGCGGACGCGTCGCCTACGTACCCGAGGCCGACTACGCCGACGAGCAGCCGGTGACCGTGACGTACATGTGGCGGCAGCTCCGCCGCTGGGCGACGGGCGGCTGGCAGGTGGCGCGGGGGTATCTCGGCGTGTGGCTGAAGACGCTCGTGCGGCATCCGTCGCTCCGTCTCTTCGACAGCTTCTTCGCGATCCTGACGGGTATGTCGGTCGCGTTCATCCTCTTCTTCAACATCATCTCGCTCGGCATTCGGCTCTGCGTGGGGGGGCTTGACGCGGCGGGACTTCGCTTCTTCTTCGGTGTCATCCTCTTCGTCCTGGCGATGGGCTGGTTCACGGCCTGGGCGGCCGTGGCGCTCTCGCCGCAGAAGCGCCGTCCGCTCGTCCGGGCGATCATCACGTTCCCGATCTTCTCCATCATCCTCTCGGCGGCGGTCCTGTACACGCTCGTGAGGCCCACCAAGACCTGGAAACCCATTCCCCACGGAGTCCAATGAAAGCCAAGACCTTTATTGACCAGATTGAAGTTCAAGTCCGTTCCGGTAAGGGCGGCGACGGCGCGATGTCCATGCGCCGCGAGGCGCTCGTCGAGTTCGGCGGGCCGGACGGCGGAGACGGCGGCCGCGGCGGCGACGTCATCTTCAAGGCGTCGGAGCACATCAACTCGCTTCTGGCGCTCTACTACGACCCGAAGTGCTACGCGCAGGACGGCGAACCTGGCAAGGGACAGAAGATGTACGGCAAGCGCGGCAAGGATCTGGTCGTCCCCGTGCCGCTCGGCACCGAAGTCTACGATGCGGAGACCGACCTTCTCGTCGCCGACATCACCGAGCCCGGCCAGACCGTGATCGTCGCGAAGGGCGGTGCTGGCGGTTTCGGAAACGTGCACTTCAAGTCGTCCGTCAACCAGGCCCCGACCGAGCACACGCCGGGCGGCGCACCGGAAGAGCGGCGCCTGCGCCTAGAACTCAAGACGATCGCCGACGCGGGCCTTCTCGGCTTTCCGAACGCGGGCAAGAGCTCGCTCCTCTCGGCGCTTTCCTCGGCGACGCCGAAGATCGCGAGCTATCCGTTCACGACGCTCAACCCGATTGTCGGCACGGTTGTCTACGACGACTTCGCGAAGATTGCGATGGCCGACGTCCCCGGCATCATCGAGGGCGCGGCAAAGGGTGTCGGGCTCGGGCTCGCTTTCCTGAAGCACCTTGAGCGCTCGAAGGTGCTCATCTACGTGATCGACATGGCGGGCACGGACAACCGCGAGCCGTGGACGGACTACGAAGTGCTTAAGAAGGAGATCGACGAGTATTCCGCCGAGCTCGCGGAGAGGCCGTATCTCGTCGTCGCGAACAAGATGGATACCGAGGCCGCGCAGGAGAACCTGCCGCGCTTCATCGCGGAGACGGGCGTCACGCCGATCGCGATTTCGTGCGATTCGCGTGACGGACTCGAGACCTTCAAGGACGAGCTTCGCAAGATCGTCAATCCGAAGACGAAGTTCCACCACACCCACGCGAAGGCACCCAATCTCTCGGAGATGCCCGACACAACGGGCGACGAGGTTCCGGCCGAGGCGATCGAGAAGTTCGCGACGTTCCTGAAGCTCGAGAAGCCGAAGGAAAAGTCGCATCCGTCGCGGGGTAATATTCACTGAGGAATTGGCGAATTGGTGAATTGGCGAATTGGCGAATTGGGGAATTGGTGAATTTGAAAGGAAATTAGTATGAAGAAGTTTATGAGTGCGAATGAGGCGGTCGCTTTGGCGGCGGCTCAGGCGGGTTGTGCGGTGGCGTCGGCCTATCCGGGGACGCCGTCGACGGAGATTCTCGAGAATATCGCGAAGTACAAGGACGTCATCGCCTGCGAGTGGGCTGTGAACGAGAAGGTCGCGCTCGAGACGGCGATTGGCGCGTCCGTCGCGGGCGGACGTGCCCTCGCCGCGATGAAACACGTCGGTCTCAACGTCGCGATGGATCCGCTGATGACCTTCACCTTCATCGGCACGACGGGCGGCCTCGTCATCATCTCGGCCGACGACCCCGGCATGCATTCGTCGCAAAACGAACAGGACAACCGCACGCTCGCGAAGTTCGCCCGGGCGATCCTTCTCGAGCCGGCGGACTCGCAGGAAGCCTATGAGATGACCAAGCAGGCGTTCGACCTCTCCGAGAAGTACGAGTCGCCGGTCATCATCCGCCTCACGACCCGCACGAGCCACTCCGCGTCGCTCGTCGACGTCACGGACGAGCCGCTCGTGAAGCGTCCGCTCAAGCCGTATGTGAAGAACATTAAGAAGCACGTCTCCGTGCCGCTCTTCGCGAAGGTGAACCGCGTTAAGGTCGAGGCGCGCACGAAGCTCCTCGAGAAGGAGTCCGCGAAGTCGAAGCTCAACAAGGTCGTGAAACCGAGCAAAGTACCCGGCGTGACCTCACGCCGTGGCGTTGACAAGCTTCCCACCATCGGTATCGTCACCTCGGCGGTCGCATACCAGTATGCGAAGGAGATCTTCGGCGACTTCCCGATCCTCAAGCTCGGCTGGACGAATCCGCTGCCGAAGACGCTGATTGAGAAGTTCGCGAAGTCCGTCAAGGAGGTTCTCGTCATCGAGGAGCTCGATCCGTTCCTCGAGGACCAGATCAAGGCAATGGGCATCAAGACGGTTTCGCACAAGACGGACCTTTCGATCTTCGAGCTCAATGCGGACCGCCTGCAGAATCTTCGTCACGAGATCCTGAAGGACGTCCCGAAGGCGAAGGTCGCGAAGCCCGTCGAAGGGCTCCCAACGCGTCCGCCGGTGCTCTGCGCGGGCTGCGGCCATCGCGGCGTCTTCTACACGCTCCATAAGCTCGGCGCGACGGTGGCGGGCGACATCGGCTGCTACACGCTCGGTGCGTTTCCTCCCCTGAGCGCGCTCGACACGACGATCTGCATGGGCGCGTCGATCAACACCGCCGCGGGCATGAAGAAGGCGGGGCTCAAGGGACGCGTTTGCGCGGTCCTCGGCGACTCAACGTTCTTCCATTCGGGCATGACGGGCATCCTCTCGGCGCACTACAACGGTACGCCCGTGACGACGATCGTCCTTGACAACCGCATCACGGGTATGACGGGCCACCAGGAGAACCCGGGCTCGGGCAAGGTGCTCGGCGGCGATCCCGCGCCGGTGACGGAGATCAACCGCATCGCGTCGGCGATGGGCTACAAGAAGGTCGTGACGGTCTCGGCCGATGATCTCGCGGCGCTCGAGAAGGTTTTGATGGACGCGATGGACGGCGACGAAGGCGCGCTCATCATCGCCTACGCGCCGTGCCGCATCGCGGCGAAGCTCACGAAGGAAGGACTCTGCGAGGTCGATCCCGACAAGTGCAAGGCCTGCGGCGCGTGCTTCAAGATGGGTTGTCCTGCGATGACGCGCGGTAAGGAGATCCGCAAGGGCGCGTACCAGATGGTCATCGATCCGAACCAGTGCGCGGGCTGCAAGCAGTGCAGTCAGGTCTGCAAGTTCGGCGCGATCAAGCGGGTGCGCTAAGATGGCGGACTCTCAGGCACGCGTGAAGGCGGTCGTCTTCGACTTCGGCGGCGTCATGACGACGACCACCATGCCGGAGCGCGTGAAGCCGATCGTCGACGGACTCGGCCTGCCGTGGTCGGCGATCGAGGCGGGCTACGGACGCTACCGGCGGCTGATGGACGCCTCCCTCATTTCGATGGCGGCGATGTACGACCTCATCTTTGCGGACGCGGCGATTGCGGTCGATCCGGCGGCGCTCGCGAAGATTGTCGAGGAGGACGTCGCGAGTTTCCTCTACCGCAACGATCGGACGCTCGCCTGGATGCGCGCGCTGAAGGCAGAGGGCTACAAGATCGGCATCCTGACGAACATGTCCGCCGACTTTGCCGTCCGCTTCCGCGAGGCCTTCCCCGACTTCATTGCTGAGGCCGACGCCGTCGTCATTTCAGGCGAAGAGCACATGTTCAAGCCGCAGCGGCGCATCTACGACCTTGTGAGTCAGAGACTCGGGCTCCCGCCCGAATCGCTCGTCTTCATCGACGACGCCGAGGTGAACTGTGCCGGTGCCCGCGCAGCCGGCTGGCAGGCCATCCGCTTCGTCTCCAACGATCAGGTCGAACGCGACTTACCTTTTTCGACACGGGGTGTTGGAATTTTGGTATAATGTGCAGACAGATCAAGCTGTCCCGTGGTGTAGTGGCCGCACAGGGGTTTTTGATACCCTTAGTCCTGGTTCGAACCCAGGCGGGACAACCAGCAAGGAAAGATCACGAAAATGGCGACATTTCAGTACATTGCGAAGGATTCATCCGGGAATGTGACGCGCGGAACTGTCGAGGCGGGCGACCGCGCGTCGGCGATTGCGGCCGTGCGCGCGCAGGGTCTTCTCCCGACGGCTCTTGGTGAAGTGAAGGGCGCGTCCTCCTCGGCGGCACCGTCGCGTACTCCGGCGAAGAAGGCGGCCACCCCGGCGAAGAAGGGCGGCGCGCTCAACAAGGAGATCAAGATCAATATCAAGATGCCCAAGTTCCTGCAGGGCAAGATCAAGACGAAGGTTCTCACGCAGTTCACGCGCCAGCTTGCGACGCTCGTCAATGCCGGTCTTCCGCTCATGCGCGGCATCGACGTCCTGAAGCGCCAGATGAAGGATCCGCAGATGCTCGAGGCCCTTGGCGGCATTTCTGAGAACATCGCCGCGGGCGGCACGTTCTCCGAATCGCTGACGGCGTATCCGAAGATCTTCGACAAGCTCTATGTGAACATGGTGAAGGCCGGCGAGGCGGGCGGTGTCTTGGAAGTCGTTCTCGGGCGTCTGGCGGAATTCGCCGAAAAGTCCGAGAAGATCAAGAACAAGGTGAAGGGCGCGATGATCTATCCGTGCGTCGTCCTTGTCGCGGCGGTCGGCATCACGTGGTTCTTGCTCGTCATGGTGATTCCGAAGTTCAAGCAGGTCTTCAACGACATGCTTGGCGGCGCGGCCCTGCCGGCGATCACGGAGGCGGTCATCCAGGCCTCGGAGTTCATGCAGAATAACGGCCTCGTGATCGCGGCGGCGATCTTCGCGGTCGTCGTTCTCTTCAAGATGGTCGGCAAGACGGAGAAGGGCGCGTATATGCTGGACGCGCTGAAGCTCAAGATGCCTGTGACGGGAACGTTGGCGCAGCGTTCGGCCGTCTCGAAGTTCACGCGTACGCTCGGTACGCTCCTTTCGTCCGGCGTGCCGATTCTGCAGTCGCTCGTCATCACGCGCGACACGACGGGTAACCGCGTCCTCACGAACGCAATTCAGTCCGTCCACGACGCGGTCAAGGAAGGTGAGTCGATGACCGCGCCGCTCGCCGCGTGCAAGGTCTTCCCGCCGATGGTCGTCTCGATGGTCGAGGTCGGCGAAGAGACGGGTGCGATGGCCGACATGCTCACGCGTATCGCCAACACGTATGACGATGAAGTCGACAACGCCGTCGCGGGCATGACGGCCGCGATCGAACCAGCACTCATCATTGTCCTCGCCGTCGTCGTCGGTACGATCGTCATCGCGATGTTCCTGCCGATGATCAAGATCATCTCCTCCGTGTCGGGTGCCGGCGCCTGATGAAGACTTACGTTTGCGGTCACCGTAACCCCGACACCGATTCGGTCATGAGCGCTTACGCGCTCGCCGACCTGCGGCGGCGCACGGGGCTGGCAGATGTCGAGGCCATTTGCGCGGGGCGCCTGCCCGACAAGGCGAAGTGGGTCTTCGAGCATTTCAAGCTGACGCCGCCGCGTGTCAAGCGCGACGTCTACGTGCGCGTCCGCCATCTCGTCGACCACGCCGTGCCGATGGTCGACGCGGACGCGCCGCTCGTCGATTCGCTCCGTCGGCTGGAGGAGAGCGGCCAGTCCTCGCTGCCGGTCCGCGCGAAGGACGGGACGTTCCGTGGCATGCTCTCGCCGGCGAAGCTCATCAACTTCTTCCTCACGAAGGGCGACGTGACGATCCCGACGGGACGCGCACCGCTTCACAACTGTGCGCAGGTGCTGAACGAGAGCGATCCCGTCCACGACATCCGCACGGCGGTCATCCGCAACACGCACAACCACTTTCCCGTCGTGGACGAGAGCGGCAAGCTGCTGGGGACGGTTCTCAAGAGCGCGTTCGCCCAGGAGCCGCCGTTCCGCATCATCCTCGTCGACCACAACGAGACGGACCAGGGCATCCCCGGTCTCGACGAAGTGCCGGTTGTCGAGGTCGTCGACCATCACCGCATCTCGTTCGCGGCGACGAAGGAGCCGATCCGCTACACGGCCGATGTCGTCGGCTCGACCTGCACGCTGGTCGCGCGCATGTACCGCGCGGTCGGGGAGCGTCCGACGCGCGAGGTCGCGGGCGTTCTCATCGCGGGCATCATCTCCGACACGCTCATGTTCCAGTCTCCGACGACGACCGACGCCGACCGGGCGATGTGCTCGTGGCTCGAGAAGCTCTGCGGCGAGTCGGCGGAAGACCTGATGGCGGGGATGTCCTCGCTCGTCTCGCCGCTTCAGTCGATGGGCGCGGAGCAGGCGATCCTTTCCGATGCGAAGACGTATCACGAGGCGGGGCAGAAGTTCATGATCGCGCAGATCGAAGAGACGCATCTCGCGTTCTTCCATCAGCACATCGCCGACCTCAACGAGGCGATGGGGAAGATCCGCCAGGCGAACGGCCTCGACTTCGTGGCGCTGATGGTGACGGATCCCGTGCGCGGAAACTCCGAGCTTCTCTATTGCGGACGCGACAGCGTCCGCCGGGCGCTCTCGTATCGTCGCGGCGAACACGGCACCTTGCTTATGCCGGGCGTCCTTTCGCGTAAGAAACAGCTTCTGCCGGAAATTCTGGCCGCGCTGGGCTGACGGAGGTCGACGATGTCGAACGTTGAGATTGTCGAGCTTTGCCGGGTGATCGTTGTGATCGCGCTTGTCGTGATTGCGGCGGTTCTCGCGACACCGCCGAACAAGGTGCCGCTGGCGCTCAGGGGACTCGTGCGAATTTTGAAGCGGGATGGGCTGGGGGACGCCGCGGGCGAGACGCACCGCAGTACGTATCAGACCCCGTACCGCGGTGCGTCCTCGCCTGAACAGCCGAGCGAAGCGACGCAGCCGCAGGCCGCGGGTAACAGCCCCGTCCCGACGTGGAAGAAACTCCTTTCCTTTGCGCTCTGCATCCTTGCCTTCATCATCGCCAAGATATGACCCTTGAAAAGATCGTCGGCTGGCTTGACCAGACCTTGAATGTCGCCGCGTTCGACGACGTCTCCAACAACGGCCTGCAGATCGAACGGCGGGAGACCCAACTCCGTACCGCGGCCTTCGGCTGTCTCGCTTCGCTCGGCTGTGCCCGTCTCGGGCGCGGCGTCGAGCCGCAACTTACCAACGCCGCGGGCGAGGACGCACCGCGGTACGTTGTCGCCATCGCCGTCGACGCGTCGCTCAAATCTGTCGAAGCTGCGGCCGCCGCAGGTGCGCAGCTTCTTGTTGTTCACCATGGCATTTCCTGGGGCGGCGGCATCAAGCGTCTCACCGGCGGTGTCTACAACGTCGTGAAGGCGGCGATGGACGCGAATCTCGCCGTCTACGCCTGTCATCTGCCGCTCGACGCGCATCAGACCCTGGGTAATAACGCGCAGCTCGCGAAGCTTCTTGGCCTTAAGCAGGTGAAGCCCGCGTTTCCCTATCACGGCAATGTGATCGGCTTCACCGGCGTCCTTTCGGATCTCGCGAAGCTCGAGAAGCTTGTCTCCCGTACCGCGGTGCGTCTCGCCCGCGGTGTCTCCAGGACCGACGGTGTGGACGGCCTTAAGTCCCTCGCGCTCAAGACGCCGTGCACAATTGGCATCTGCTCAGGAGGTGCGGCGGAATTCGCCGAGGACGCGAAACGACTTGGGTGCGCCGTGTTGGTGACGGGCGAAGCGAACTGGGCTGATGTCATTGCGGCCGAGAACTGCGGGGCGAAGATGCTTTGCCTCGGACACTACGAGACAGAGGTCTACGGCGTTCGAGCCGTAGCTGCCGCGATGAAGAAGCAGCTGAAGGTTAAGATCGTTGACTTGACTTCACCATAATCGATTCACTGTGATATAATACGCGGATAATGAAAGTTAATTATCTCCAGAAGATCCTGACGTCGCGGGTGTACGACGTGGCGATCGAAACGCCGCTTGACGAGGCGACGGCACTTTCCAAGAAGCTGGGCGTGCGCTTTCTATTGAAGCGCGAAGACCTTCAGCCTGTGCACAGCTACAAGATTCGCGGCGCGTACAACAAGATGAGCGGCCTTTCGCGGGCGGAGCTCGACAAGGGCGTCATCTGCGCCTCGGCGGGAAATCATGCGCAGGGCGTGGCGCTTTCGGCGAAGAAGCTCGGCGTGAAGGCCACGATTGTGATGCCGGTGACGACGCCCGAGATCAAGACGTCGGCCGTGAAGGCGTACGGCGCGTCGATCGTCCTGCACGGCGACAGCTATTCCGATACGTACGAGGAGCTTCACCGCCAGATCGACGAGCATGGCTACACCTACATTGCGCCGTTTGACGATCCGGACGTGATTGCGGGTCAGGGTACGGTCGGCAAGGAGATTCTTGAACAGGCGGGCGCGAAGCTCGATGCGGTCTACGTGCCGATCGGCGGCGGCGGGCTCGCCTCGGGTGTTGCGGTCTATCTCAAGAGCGTGAAGCCCTCCGTCAAGGTCTACGGCGTCGAGCCGGTCGATTCCGACTGCATGTCGCGGTCGATCAAGGCGAAGAAGCGCGTGACGCTCGAGGCCCCGGGGCTCTTTGCTGACGGCGTCTGCGTGAAGGAGCCGGGCAAGGAGACGTTCCGTCTTTGCTCGCAGTATCTTGACGGCATCGTGCGCGTCACGACGGCCGAGACATGTGCGGCGATCAAGGACATCTTCGAGGCGACGCGCGCAATTTGCGAACCGGCCGGTGCGCTGGCGCTCGCGGCGGCGAAGAAGACGGCGAAGGCGGGCGAGACGGTCGCATGCGTCATTTCCGGCGCGAACATGAACTTCGACCGCATCCGTTTCGTGAGCGAGCTCACCGAGGCGGGCGAGCATCGCGAGGCGCTCTTCGACTGCACGATTCCCGAAGTGGCGGGCAGCTTCCTCAAGTTGATCGAGACGATCGGCAAGCGCAACGTGACGGAGTTCAACTACCGCATGAACGACGCGGCGAAGGCTCATGTCTTCGTCGGCATCTCGGTGAAGTCCACTGACGACCGCAAGGCGCTCGCGAAGGACGTCAAGACGGGCGGTTTCGGCTGTCTTGATCTCTCCGACAACGAAATTGCGCGCGAGCACGTGCGGCACATGGTCGGCGGCGCGGCGAATGTGAAGGACGAGAATCTCCTGTCCTTCGAGTTCCCCGAACGTCCCGGCGCCCTGATGAAGTTCCTGTCCGTCATTGCCGGACGCTGGAACATCTCGCTTTTCCACTACCGCAACCACGGCAGCGACTATGGCAAGGTTCTGGTCGGGTTTCAGGTTCCGGCGGCGGATCGGAAGGCGTTCCTTGCGGCGTTGGCCGAGATCGGCTATCCCTATTCCGATGTGACGAACGATCCCGTCTGCCGGGGATTCCTCGGGAAGCCGTCCCGCCGTTGACGTGAGAGCCTATGGACACGCGCCTTGATCTGCGGGTGCTGGAGCCGGGACTGCTTCGCGCCGTGCGTGACATCGCGTCGCTGGTGAAGGCGGCTGGAGGACGTGCGCTGATCGTAGGCGGTGCCGTGCGCGATTTGGTTCTCGGTGAGACGGCGGTCAAGGACATCGACCTGGAGGTCTTCGGGCTTCCGGCCGACAAACTTCAGGCGCTGCTGGCGGCGGACTATCCGTTCGATCCCTGCGGCATTTCGTTCGGTGTTCTCAAGATCAAGGGGTTTGATATCGACGTCTCCCTGCCGCGCCGCGAATCGAAACGCGGCGAGGGCCATCGAGCCTTCGAGATCAAGTCCGATCCCGGCCTGACGGTCCGCGAGGCCGCGGAGCGTCGCGATTTCACGGTGAACGCGATGTACTACGATCCGCTCGCCGAGGTGTTCGAAGATCCCTACGGCGGACTAGCCGATCTGGAGCGACGGATCCTTCGTCATGTCTCGCCCAAGTTTGTCGAAGATCCGTTGCGCGTCCTGCGGGGCGTACAGTTCATCGCGCGGTTCGACCTTAAGCCCGCGCCCGAGACCGTCGAAATCTGCCGGACGATCGATATCGAGGGGCTGGCTGCCGAACGCCTGTTCGACGAGTGGTCGAAGTTGCTGCTCAAGGGGAAGGCGATTTCCAAGGGACTGGAGTTTCTGCGGGCGACGGGATGGGTGCGGTATTTTCCGGAACTGGCCGCGCTCATCGGCTGCCGGCAGGATCCGGCCTGGCATCCCGAAGGGGACGTGTGGGAACATACGAAGCTCTGTCTCGATGCGTTTGCGCGGCGACGGACGGGCGAGAAGGACGAGGATCTGCTCGTCGGCCTTGCCGTCGTCTGCCATGACTTCGGCAAGCCGGCGACGACGACCTTGGATGCGGCGACAGGGCACATCCGTTCGCTCGGACATGACGAGGCCGGCGTCGGGCCGACGCTGTCGTTCCTTCGCCGGCTGACGAACGAGGAACGGCTGCTCAAGGAGGTGCCGCCGCTCGTGCAGTGCCATATGCAGCCGTTTGCGCTGTGGCGCGCGGGCGCCGGAGACGCCGCGATCCGGCGGCTGGCCCTGAAGGTCGGCCGCATCGACCGTCTGATTCGCGTGTCGCGCGCCGATGACGAGGGACGTCTGCCGGAGCAGGTTCCGAGCTCGACGCAGGGTGCCGACCTGGCGTGGCTCGAGGCGACGGCGGAGCGTCTGCGGATTGCGGCCGAGATGCCGCGGCCGATCTTGCTCGGACGTCATCTGATTCAGCTCGGCTACAAGCCTTCGCCCCGGTTCGGGGCGTGGCTGCAGAAGTGCTTTGACGCCCAGTTGGACGGGGCTTTCGCCGACCTTGACGGCGCCTTGTCCTATTTCAAATCCAAGGTTCTGGAAAGTTCAGGTGTTTTCGGGGAGTGAGAAAATGAATGACGTTCGGTTGTTGTCGATTGTCGTGCCCTGCTACAACGAGGCGCCCTGCGTGGATCTCTTTCTCGCGGCGATTCGTGCGTTGCCGCTGAAGTTTGCCGTCGAATATGTTTTCGTGGACGACGGATCGACAGATGAGACGCTCGCGCGCATCAAAGCTGCCGCAGCAGGGGATCCGCAGGTTCGGTATGTCAGCTTCTCGCGAAACTTCGGCAAGGAGGCCGCGCTCTTGGCGGGCCTTGAGCACGCGACCGGAGATCTCGTGGTGACGATGGACGTCGACCTGCAGCATCGTCCCGAGCTGCTGCCGGAGATGGTGCGGGCGATAGTTGAGGAGGGTTACGACAGTGTGGCCACGCGTCGCACGAACCGCACGGGCGAGCCGATCGTCCGGTCCTGGTTCGCCCACCGGTTCTACGCGCTGATGAATCGCTATTCCGACGTCCAGCTTGTGGACGGATCGATGGACTATCGGATGATGACGCGGCGCGTCGTTGATGCGGTTGTCCGGCTCCAGGAGGCCAACCGCTTCACGAAGGGCATCTACCAGTGGGTCGGATTCCGGACAAAATGGATCGAGGCCGAGAATGCCGAGCGGGTGGCCGGTGTGTCGAAGTGGTCGTTCTTTTCGCTGCTCGGCTATTCGGTCCGCGGCATGCTGGCGTTCTCGACGGCCCCGCTTCAGCTTGCGTCTGTACTCGGCCTTTGCTGCTGTGGCGGGTCGTTCGCCTATATGGCCTATATCTTCGTCAAGTGGGTCATCTACGGCGATCCCGTCGCCGGCTGGCCGACGATCATGTGCGCGGTGCTGCTTCTGGGAGGTCTCCAGCTCTTCGTGATCGGCATCCTCGGCACCTATCTTGCCGGCATCTCCCGCGAGATCAAGCGGCGTCCGCTATATGTCGTGAAGGAGTCCCGTTGATTCAAGCGAAAACGGCTCGGAGCGCGGGCACCGAGTGGCGGACCTGGCGGGACTCGAACCCACTACCCGCTGCTTAGAAGGCAGCTGCTCTGTCCAGATGAGCTACAGGTCCATACAAAAACGCACATATTATACCATAATTTATGAGCAGGTTGACGGAGACGACTGAAAGGGTAGAGATTGAAGCCGATGTCATGCCGCCTGCTGATTTTTGGTATAATAGGGGAAGGAAATTTCAACAGGAAATCCAACTATGAAATATGACAAGAACAACGCTCTGCTTGAGTGTTCTATTCCGGGCATCCCGCAGAAGAGCGGCAAGGTGCGCGACGTCTTCGATCTTGGCGACAAGCTTCTCATGGTCGTCACGGACCGCATCAGCGCGTTTGACGTGATTCTGCCGTGCGGCGTCCCCGACAAGGGCAAGGTGCTCAACCAGCTCTCGCTGTTTTGGCTTGAGTTCTTCGGCGTGAAGAACCACCTCATCACGGCGAACGTCGACGAGTATCCGGAAGAGCTCCAGCCGTACAAGGAAGACCTCCGCGGACGCTCGATGCTCGTGAAGAAGGTCAACATGGTCGAGGTCGAGTGCATCGCCCGCGGCTATCTGACGGGCTCGGGCTGGAAGGAATACCAGAAGTCCCAGACAGTCAACGGCGAGAAGCTCCGCGCGGGCTACCAGAACGCGTCCAAGCTCGACGAAGTGCTCTTCACCCCGACGACGAAGGCGGCGATCGGCGATCACGACGAGGCGATCAACTACGACGAGACCGTCAAGCTCGTAGGTGAGGCGACGGCGAAGGCGCTCAAGGAGGCGACGATCGGCCTTTACTCGAAGGCGGCAGATTATGCGCGTCAGCACGGCATCATCATCGCCGACACGAAGTTCGAGTTCGGCCAGGATGCCGACGGCTCGCTCATTCTCGCTGACGAAGTCCTGACGCCTGACTCCTCGCGCTTCTGGCCCGAGGCGAGCTACGCGGTCGGTTTGAATCCGCCTTCGCTCGACAAGCAGTACGTCCGCGACTGGCTTGATTCGATCAACTTCAACCACCAGCCGCCGGGGCCGGTGCTGCCTGACGACGTGATCGCGAAGACGCGCGAGATCTACATCAAGGCGTATGAGGATCTTTCAGGCCGCAAGCTGGCCTGAGTGAGTTGTAGTGAATAGTTGTCGTGAATAGAAAGGAATTTTTACCATGGGAATGATGGATCAGATCAAGCAGGCGATGGAAATGCGCTCGCAGGCGAAGAAGCTCGAGGCCGAGGTCAAGAAGATCACGGCGGAATATTCGAACGGCGGCATCACCGTGATCGCCCGCGGCGACATGACGATCGACAAGATTACCGTGACGCCCGAGGCCTACGACGAGGTCAAGGCCGGCAAGCCCGCCCGCTTCGAGACGATGATGTTCAATGTCGTCAACGGGGCGCTCAAGCGCGCCCGCGAAGCCACGCAGCAGATGATGATGAAGCAGATGCAGGCGAGCGGCGGCATGGGCGGACTGTTCGGGAAGTAATGCTCGAACCGATTGCAGACCTTGAGGCCTGCCTTGCCAAGCTTCCGGGTTTGGGACGGCGGTCGGCCCAGCGGGCGGCCTTGGCGCTCGTCCGGGAAAAGGAGCGGCTTTTGAAGCCGCTCGCTTTTGCTCTTTCCGAAGCGGCGGCGAAGGTGACGACCTGCACGTGTTGCGGGGCATTTACGACACTTGATCGCAATCCCTGCGCCTTCTGCACCGATGCGACGCGCGACGGGGACGTCCTCTGTGTCGTCGAAGAACCGGCCGACATCATTTCGCTCGAGTCGTCTGGCGCGTTCCGCGGCAAGTACCATGCGCTCGGAGGCAAGCTGAATCCCGCGCGGCACATGGGGCCGGGGAAGTTGCGGCTTGCGGAACTCAAGGACCGTGTCCTCCGGGAGAACATCTCCGAGGTGTTGCTCGCGGTTTCGACCGATATGGACGGCGATGCGACGGCCGGATACATCGTCGAGCTTCTGCGCGGCACTGGCGCGAAGGTGACGCGGCTCGCGTTCGGCCTTCCCGCCGACTCTGGTATTGCCTATTCGGATCCCCTAACCCTCCGCCGCGCCATTCGTGGACGGATGGATGCCTGAAACGTTGTATTGACAACGCACGTCAGATTGCCGCAATGGTATAATCTCGGACGTGTGTTGGTTTATTTACGGCATAAGCCAAGGAGGTTGTTATGGTTGATACGATTCCGTTGTTGTCGAAGCTCTTCCGCGGGATTGACCGCGAAGACGGGGTTGCCCTGATGAATGAGATGGGGGCGTCGATCCGCAAAATCCCCGCCGGTGGGGTCGTGTTGCGCGAGGGATCTCTCAAACGCAACATCGGCGTCCTGCTTGATGGTTGCCTAGAGATGTTTGAGACCGATGCCGAGGGTCAGCGGTCGATGGTCGGCTATGTGTATCCGCAGCAGTCGTTCGCGCAGGTCTTCGCCTTCGCGGCGGTCGAGCGTCATCCGGCGACAGTCGCGGCGGTCGAGGACTCGAAGATTCTCGTGATCCCTGTCGAGAGCGTGTTGCCGCTTCCCGGCGCGCCGATCTCGGCCGTGCGGCGGCGGTTCATCCGCAACATGCTCGGCGACATCTGCGAAACGGCCTGGCGGCTCCGGTCACGTGCGTTTATCCTGTCGCGGCGGTCGACGACGGAGCGGCTCATGACCTACCTGCGCGAGAAGATGCGCGCGGTCGGATCGAATGACTTCAAGATTCCCTTTGATCGTCAGGGGCTGGCGGATTTCCTCTGCGTCGACCGCAGCGCATTGTCGTCGGTCATCGGTCGCCTTGCCAAGCGAGGCGTTTTGAGTTACAAGAAGAATCATTTCATTCTTCACGGCCTCTCCGGCAAGATTCTTGTGTAAGACGAGACGCAGTCCGACGGCACGCGGACGGGCGATTGCGGGACGTTCCTCGCCGCAAGTGTGCGCCTGCCATGCGTTCGCATTGACGTGCGCTGAATCTGCAATTTCGGATGGACGATATGGTATAATATCACCTATGGAAGATTGGCTTGATCTGAATCCGGATCCCGTGCATGTGAGGCGGGAGCGCGAAAAGGCGCGGGAACTTCGCAAGACCGACTGGTGGCGGGCGCTCATCGCCAAGGGCGAGTGCCACTATTGCCACAAGCAGGTCGGCGCGGAGAACCTGACGCTTGACCACGTCATTCCCGTTGCGCGCGGTGGCAAGTCGACACGCGGCAACTGTGTGCCGTGCTGCAAGGACTGCAATTCGAAGAAGAAGGCCTACACGCCCGCCGAACAGATTCTGAACCAGCTGTTTCCCGACGGCGTTTGATTCTATGATGAAGTGGCTCAAATTCTTTCGGATTGTCAATTTGCCGACGGTGCCGGGCGATGTTCTCGTCGGCTTCGCCGCGGCGATGGCGGTCGTACCGCGGTGCGTCTCGCCCGCAGCGGGTAACGGTTCCCTGTACGACGCCGCGCCCGAGACGGGCGGCGGTACGGTGCTTTGCGCCTGCCTGGCCTCATGCTTTCTCTATCTCTGGGGGCTCGCCGACAATGATATCGTCGGGGCGAAGACCGATACGGATCGTCCGATCCCGAACGGCGAGATTTCGCTCGGCGCGGCGCGCGTTGCTCGGGCACTTTGCCTGGCCGCGGCGCTGGCGTGTGCAGTCGCGGGCGGACTCACGACCGCGTGGGGCTGCACGGCCGGGGTGCTTCTTCTGGCGATGATCGTCTACAATCGCACGAAGTGGTCGCCGGTGATGGGACTTTGCCGCGGACTCAATGTGCTGTGCGGGGTGATGGCGGTTACCGTACCGCGGTGCGTCTCGCCCGCGGCGCTGAAC
>CAMAHK010000026.1 GCA_945834475.1 uncultured Verrucomicrobiota bacterium | reverse complement strand
CTGATACCCCACAAGGTGAGAGAGGGGCGTTATTGTTGAGTTTGGCAGGGTATTAGGAGTGGTGCGGTGAAGAAGTTGTGTCGTAAAGTGCAGTGGAAGAGTTGAAAGGAGGAATGGTTGAAAGGTGGAAGGGTGGAAAGAGGACCTGGGAGACATTAATTATAATATCCGCTTCAAAACACAAAGAAAGGAAAACACATGGCACGAGAAAAGGGAATGGGCAATCTTCAGCGGGAGAAAAGCGGTCGCTGGACGATGAGGGTCGGAATTAACGGCAAGCGGTACAGCCGGTCGACCCGGACAACCGACAGGGAGAAGGCGGAGCGGATGCTTCAACGGTTCCTCGCTCCGTTCGGACTGGGCGAACATCGGCTCCCGCTTGCCGAGGTTTGGCGCGAGTACGTTAAGTCGCCCTACCGTAACGACCTCGCCAAGGCGACGCTCGACTCAAAACGGGCAGTGTGGATGCACTTCGCCCGCTGGATGGAGGAGAACCACCTTGAGGTTGGGGACCTCGCTGGGGTCACGGCGGATGCCATTGCTGAGTACCTGGCGTGTGTTCGAGCCGAGGTCTGCGCGACGACCTACAATAACCGCGTTTGTGTGCTCCGGGAGATCTTCCACGTGCTGGCGAAGAAGGCCGGCTTGGAGGATGACCCGTGGGAAGGGGTGAAGCTGCGCCCAGACGACTCGCATTCGCGGCGAGAACTGACTATGGATGAACTTCGCCGCTTGTTGGAAGCGGCGAAGAAAGTGAAGGTTGAATGTGAAGGTGAACAAAGGAATTGCTCGTCCGAATGGCACAAGCTGATCCTCATTGGCATTTATACGGGACTGCGGTTGGGAGATTGCTGTCGTCTCGATTGGTCGCAGATTAACTTGGCGGAGGAGGTGATCCAGCTCGTCCCGACGAAAACGAAACGACATGCGAATGGCAGGCCGGTGACGATTCCGGTGCATCCAGCTCTCGGAGCTGCGCTCCTTGAACGGGAAGCGAAGGTCGAAGGTGGATGTGGACAGAACTGTTCGACTGTTTTTGCTGGACCGGTGTTGCCAGGGATTGCGGCGATGTACAGGGGGGCGCGGTGGCAGGTGAGCCAGCAGTTGAAGCGGATCTTCAAGGCGGCGAATATCACAACCTCGGTTCGGATCGAGGGACGGAGGAATCTTACGCCCGAGGCGACGTTCCATTCACTGCGGCACACGTTCGTCTCGTTTGCGGCAAACGCCGGGGTTTCTCTGCACATCGTTCAGAGCATTGTCGGGCATGAGTCGACGGCGATGACGCGACACTATTACCATGAGAACATCAACGCTCTGAAGAGTGCGGTCAGCGCAATCCCAACGCTGTGAGAAGGCTCGTGAGAATCGTGCATCTGCCCCTTTATATGAGGGGGCAGAAATGCTATACTATAGTTTGGTATTTAATGGAGATTTCAGATGGCTGAGACAAATCAAAGCGGAGGCTGGAACAGGCCGAAAACGGGCGGGCAAAGTCCGAGAGGACGCGCGGTGGCGCGTCCCTCCCCGTGGCGCGGCGTTTTCGCTGGTTTTTGTGTGATTGCGCTTGCTGGCGGGGCTGCGTGGTTTCTCATGGGTCGGAAGCCGGATGCGCCGAAGCGCGAGGCGGTCGACAAGGAGAAGGGGCGCATTAAGGAGGTGCAACCCGCGAAGGCGGTTGCGCCGAAGATTGTGCCGGAACCGCAGCCCACGAACCTTGTGAAGACATGGGACGGCAAGATGGTCGAGTGGCCGCCGAAAGGCGCGTACAAGGACAAAGAGGGCGTTTGGCGGCATCCGGGCGGGCAGATGTGCTTTGATCCACGCGCCAAGCCGAACTTCATTGGCACGAAGACGCGGCAGATCTTCGAGCATGTGTCCGAAAATCAGGTGGCGAACCTTCTGACGGCACGTCCGGGGACGATGTACTTTGGCACGATGACGATGTACAAGTCCAAGAAGTTCAAGGAGGATTTTGTCAATGCCCTCGTCTCGCCGACGGACATCAAGGAGGATGACAGCGAGGCTGACAAGGCGCTCAAGAACGAAGTCCGAGCGGCGATGAAGGATCTTGCCGAACGAGTGAAAGCGGGCGAGGACCTTGGGGAGATTCTCACCGAGACTCGCAAGGAGCTGCAGAGGCTCGGACAGTACAAACAGGACATCGTGAAGGAACTCAAGGAGTCGATGAAGGGCAAGGAACTCACCGACGAAGACGTGAAGGACTATGTTATGGCGGCGAACCAGATGCTCGAGGGAAAGGGAATCGCCCCGCTGAGCGTGTCCGATCTCGCGATTCGCAATCTTCGCAGGAATGTTGAACGTATGAGCGCAAGGGAAGCAGCGGCCGAGGCGGCCGCGGCACAAGCAGAAGGAGAAATGAAATGAAGAATCTGATCATCAGTGCAGTTGTGGTTGCGGCGGTCTCCACATTGGTATTCGCGGAGCCAGCAGTGAAGCGGACGATTACGCCCGAGGAACGGGCGAAGAACCTTCAGAAGATGTATCAGCGAACAGGAGGCTTCATCCGCCGGGCTGATGCACTGTCTGGCGAGCTGGTGTTCTTCAATGCCCAGAAGACGGTTGCCGCCGAGGGGCTGAAGGAGACCGCCGAACGTCTCGGCAAGACGATGCGTATCACCGCGAAGATGAAGGACTGCGTCGAGGCGATGAAAGTCGCTGACGCGGTCAAGGGCGTCAAGATGGACGGCGCGGCGGTCGCGGTGTTCGTTGTGGACGATGCGGAGGCGGCTCTGCCGATGTTCGTCGCGCCGGAGGGCGGCTGGGCGATTGTCAATGTCGCTGCGCTGAAGAAGGATGCGAAGAGCGAGGCGTTTGTCGCATCCCGCACGGCCAAGGAAATGGTCCGTGCCGCGCTCTACGTATGTGGCGGAGCGAATTCGCAGTATGAGAACTCGCTTATGAAGCCCGTCAAGGAACCCAAGGCCCTGGACGATCTGATGAACTCGAATCCGCCGATGGATGTCGTGGGGCGGACAGTTGGTTACCTGCCCGCGTTCGGCATTTCGCCGAATCCCTACACAACCTACCTTGCGGCCTGCAAGCAGGGCTGGGCCCCCGCACCGACGAACGATGTGCAGAAGGCGATCTGGGAGAAGATTCACAACGAGAAGGAGCGTGGACCTGTGAATGCGCTCAAGATCGTCCCGCCGAAGAAGTAAGCGGTGAAGTACACCTACGCCTATAGGGAATCGAACGGAACGCGGCACGAGGCGTCGATGAACGCCGAGAGCCGCGAAGCCGTTTTTGCCGAGTTGCGCAAGCAGGGCATCAAGGCGATTAAGGTTGTCGCTGCCGATGGCAGTAAGGCCAACGGGGAGATTCGGGGCGTTCGCAAGCGGGTCGTCGTGCTGTTCGTCGGTTGTGCGGTAGTCCTGACTGGTGTCGCCGTCTTCATTCTGACTTCTCGCTCTTCGACAGTGGCTTTGCCGAAGAATGCCGCGCAGCCACTCCCCCGTCAGGAAATCGTCGGTGATCGTAGCAGAATAGGGAAGCCTGATGAGCTGTTCGTGCTTAAGGCGGAGCGGTTTCTGGCAAGATTCGCCGAACCGGGGCGCTCCTTTGATGCGCCGGAAAGCGAATGGCCGAGTAAGGCGGATTTCGAGGCGGCTGTGCGGAACCAGATAACATTCACCGCTGCCGAGTTCACCGAGCGGATTGACTTCAAGCGCATGGTTTCGTGGCTGAAAGTCGAATATGTTAACTACATACGAGGCGGCGGCTACGTGAGCGGTTACATCAAGGATCTGATTAAACGGCAGCAGATGGAGATTGGAAAGCGCGAAGAGCACGAGCGGCATCTCCAGAAACTTCTCGTCAATGTGAAGTCGGATCACAAGAAGCAGCGCGAAGCCTACGATTACTGGTTGAAGGCAAACGCGCAGCTTCAGTCGATGGGGATCTACCAACTGACGCTTCCATACGCCCTCCAGGGCTGTCAGGGTTCCGTTGGGTTTTGATTTGAACTGATGGGGGCGTGGCATGGGATTTCTCATGATTGCCGTTGCGCTGGCCCTGAACATTGCACAAAGTTCCGGCGAATTCGTTGATTCGCGACTGGCAGGTCTGAATCCGACAAATGCGATCTCTCGTTACTTGGAGTATTCCCAACGCGGGGCGAAGGATGTCTTCGTCCCGAATACTAACTTCTGGTTGCGTGGCGTTGATTTCTCCTGTGTCAGCCCCTGGAACAGCGGTGGCGGACGCTTAAGGGCGGGAACGGCCATCAGCAAGCGTCATGTCGTTCTGGCGTCCCACTTTCCGCTTTGGAAGGGGGTGCGAATTGTGTTTGTCGGCGAAGACGGTGGCGTATGTCCTTGCTACATAGAGAACACGCGAAAAGTTGGAAAGACTGATATCCTGATAGGTCTGCTCAATGCCGAACTGACGCCGAATATCCATCCGGCTAAGATTCTTCCGGAAGACTGCGAGAAATACATCGGGACGGGAGAGGGGCTGCCAGTGGTGACATTCAATCAGCACGAACAGGCATTGCTGACCGAGTCGGAGGCCATCGTCACGAACGGAGTCCCGAAAAAGGGCTTTCGTAGTAGGAAGCCGGGTGACGAGAGGCGGAGGGCGTTCAGGAAGATGATCGTCGTTGGGGACAGCGGTAACCCGTCATTCCTTCTCGTGGATGGTACGCCAATTCTGCTTTACTGCCTTCATGGTCATGGTTACGGATGCGGGTCCGGGCCGAGTATTTTTGCCTATCGCCGTGAGGTGCAGGCGGCGATGGACGAGTTGTGTCCGGGGTACAAGCTCGAGACATTCGACTTCGCCGCGTTAGAGTGCCACTAACCCGCATTTCGCCTCAGTCGCGCAACGTCGGGGCTACGTGCGCGAGGAGCGGGCTGGGCGGCTCGTTGGGCGACTGGGGCGCTGGAAGGGCACACAGGGCAACGGCGAGGGGTTTCTGGCGAAGTGGGGCAAGACAGCAAACGTATAACATCAAGGGGAATGAAAAGCGCGTGGGGCGGGTTGCCTCACGCGCTTTTGCGTTTATGATTTCTCGCATCGGCGGCGAATGAAACACACCGCGCAGACGATGATGCGGCACAGGCCGTAGGCGATTGCCAAGCAGACCAAGCCGATGGCGGGGCGATTTGCCAGTTGAAGAACCGCTCGAGGAAGTAGGCGGCGATCAGGGCGGTGTTCATATAGAACACATTGCCGACGATCTTCAGACGCGAGTTCGCGTAGCTCACTCTGCCGAGTGCGCGGAGTCGGAGATACTTCCATCCGACCGCGAAGACAACGTACACAAAGGCGAAGGCCGAGGCGACGGCGGTTGTGTCCGCAAGAATGCGTGTATTCCCGAACCACTCGTAGAACAGGATCGCGCCGAAACCGCCGGCCATCGGTATGGTCGTGAGCAGGGCGTAGAGCCAGCCGCTGTTGGTTCGCGGATAGAGGCGGGGAAGGCGAGACCTGGGGATGAGGGATGAGGTTGAGGGATGAGACGAGCCGGTCGCGGGGAGCGAGGTCGGCAGCGCGAGGCGGATCGTGATGACCGTGCCTTGCGGGGTGTTGTCTCGGATCTCGGAGGTGCCGTTGTAAAGCGACATGATCGAGGCGACGAGGTTGAGGCCGTAGCCGTCGCCGGGATGGGTTGCTGTTGACTCGCCCCTGAATGCGTAGTCGAAGACGCGGGGCTTGTCGGCGTCGGGTATTCCGATGCCGGTGTCAGCCACCTCGATTTCGAGACGTTGCGAAGACGAGGAGGTCTTCGCATCGGGACGGGCGCGGACGGCGAGGCGCACCTTGCCGCCGGAGGGCGTGTACTTGATCGCGTTGTCGACGAGGTTGTGGATGATGTTGTCGATCTTGCCGAGGTGGGCGACGACGACAAGGTCGTCGGGCGGGTACTCTGTGTCGAGTTCGACGCCTTTCTCGTCGGCGAGCTGCTCGAGGCCGTCAAGGCAGTTCTGCAGGACGTCGGCAACGCGGATCTCCGCCGGAGGGTCGCCGAGGATGTGGCTGAAGTTCTTCGCGATCTCCGCGTTGACGTCGAGGATGCGTGTAATCGCCCGCACCTCGGCAAGCGCGACGTCTGCGGCTTCGAGGGCGGTGCATTGTCCCGACCTCGCGAACTGCGCGGCGTTGCTGATATGCGAGAGGTGGGCGCGGAGGTTGTGCCGCATCCCGCCGACAAGGTGGCGGATCTGCACGACGCGCATCGCCAGGAGACCGTAGAGCCGCCGGAACGCGGCGGTGAGGTTCGCGATTTCGATGACGCGGGTGAACGTCCGCAGGGACGGTCCCTTGCCGTCGCGGCAGAGCCGTTCCAGCCGGTGCGTGAGCCGCACGACCGGGCGCGTGACGTACCGTTCGAGGACCGACACGACGTAGGCATGGGTGAGCAGTATGACGGTGATCACGCCGCCCGGGACCAGGAACGACAGGTATGCGATGTGACGCGCATTGTCATGGCCTTCCGCCGGGATGAGTTGATAAAGCGCGAAGGTCGGCGCGGCGTAGCTCAGTACTGCGCCGACTGCCGCCATGATGGCGAGAAGCCGGACGCGGTAGCGGTTGAGGAAGTTCGCGAGGAAGATCATTCTCTTAGTTGCGGATGAGTTCATAGCCGGTGTGTTTGAGGATTCTGATGACTTCGGGAAGTCCGTGCTTGGTGAAGAAGCGGTTGATGCGCTTGACGTTGCCGTAGATCGTGTCATGGGAGGGCAGTTCGCCCATTTCCCAGGCCTTCTCCGCGATGATCTCGTCCGTGACGAGCTGGCATCTGCTGTTCAGTATCGCCGCGAAGACGAGTGCGGGCTGGTGCGCGATTCTGAAGGGCTCGAAACCCTCGCCGTGAACAGTTCCGCGCAGGGCGTCGAAGGTGTACCCCTTGAACTTGATGACCGCCTCCTGCGTTTCGCGGTACTTCTTGATGCGCGTCCTGACGCGCTCGAGGAGGCCGTCGTGGTTGTAGGGCTTCCAGACAAAGTCATCCGCTCCGTCCTTGAAGTTGTCCTTCTCCGCGAAGGTGTACTTCGTCTTGCCCGTGAGGATCATGATGGGAGTCTTGAGTCCGCGCCGCCGCGCGGTGTTCAGGATCGTGCGCCCGTCCTTGTGGGGCATCTCGTGGTCAAGGATCACGAAGTCCCAGTCCTGCGTGTACAGGAGGTCTTCGGCCTCCTTGCCGTCCTTCGCCAGCGTTACCTCAAAGCCTGCAGCTCGCGAGAAGATGGCGGCCAGCGTGGTCAGTTCATCCTGATCGTCGTCGGCGATCAGAATCCGATAGATGGTGTTTTGTGTAGTCATTTGGATATTTTATCATTTACGGGGGGGGGGGCGTTTATGCGCAATTAAAGATGAAGGACGAAACGAGCAAGCGGACAACTGCAAGAGGGGCGAATGGCATCCTGTCAATTTTGACCGGTTGCTGACAGGATGTTGACCCGAGGCGGTGCGAGAATAATGCGCATGGAAGGAGAAATACCATGATCAAACAAGTAGTCATCATCGGGTGTCTTGCGGCTGCGGGTGCGGCGGAGGCACGTCAACTGAAACCGGCGCGGCTTGCGCCTTCACCATTTGCCGACACGGAGGTCTCGACCAACGTGACGTGCAACCTGAACCTTCCGTCGCTCAAGATGTACCGGCTGGCGCTCGGTCTCGTGGCGACGCCGTCGAACGAGGTCGAGGTCGTGATCGGACCGGACGCGGATCGCGACGGACGGCTCTCGTTCGACGAGCACAGGGTCGTCTTCGCGTGTGACGGCGGTGAGTGGATCGCCTTCGGGCTCGGCGGCGTGATCGAGCCGGTAATTGGCGGTCCCGACACGAACGGAGTCGTGTGGGCGTACATCGAGGTGGACATCCGGCGGCACAAGTCGAACCCCGCGTGGCTGTACAGCGACACGTGGAATCTCATGAAGGTGACGCGGCGCGGCGTGGACGATCCGCTGGAGCTGGTCAAGCTCGAGACGAGGACATCGGGGACTGTTGTCATCTTGCGATGAGAAGAAGGGATGAGGATGAATCGAAAGGAAACACACTGTGACACTCATTGAGAAGATAACGGTCGCGGTAGGGATTGTCTGCATGGCGGTAGCGGTGCTGGCGGTCTGCTACGAATGGTGCAACGAGCATAAGTTTCATCCGATGCGGGAACTGCTGGGGAAGTTCCGCGCATTGCCGTGGTATGCGAAGGTCTTTCTTACGATGTTCACGATGGTGTTCATCGTGCATGGATCGACCAAGACGAATAGGCCGCCGAGCGATGTTGTCGGCGGGACGAACGCGCCGCTGCCGATGCTGATGATAGCGAGACCGAGCATGACGTCAAGCGGGCCGTCTACCGGCTTCACGGAGGCGCAGATTGCGGTCCGGGCGGCGGTTGTGGGCGTTCGGACGAACGAGACGCACGACTTCTCGATGCCAGACGGGGCGAACGTCGTCGAACGCTGGCGGCGCAGGGGAGCGGCGAACGAGCGGGTCAAACTCGGCTGCGCGGGCGAGACGACCCCGCCACGGATTGAGGGCGAGGAGATTGCAGTCGATACCTTCGGGCGGATTTGGACGCCGGGGCGCGTCTTTGCGCCGCTGGGCATCCAGCTCGGCATGGTTCCGATGGCGAACTGGGCGCAGATCGGTGTGGAGTCGCTCTGCTGGTGGATGGTGACGGCCAGCAACTCGACCGTCGTCTGCTGGCAGAACTCCTTGCTGAACCGGGATACGAACACGCCGGTCTGTGTGCTGGCGGAGTTTCAGGACAACGGGAAGTTCGAGTACCGCTACGACCTTTCGTCACTGGGAGAGGGCGCGACGAATGTGTTTGCACGGATCGAGACGACGAACGGCGTCGAGGGCGTTCGGCTCGGCGCTGGCGTGACTACGGTGCGCGGGCATCTCTTGGGACCCGATGACAGCTGGCTCGTGGACAAGGACAACGACGGGCTTTCGACACATGACGAGATCTTCCTGCACGGGACCGACCCGGAGCTTCCAGATACGGACGGCGACGGACGGAGTGACGGCGAGGAGGTGTGGAACGGCGGCGATCCGCTGGTCGGCGACGTCGCCGACGCGGAGATCGTCGAGCGGATCGCGGCGGGCGCGACGAACGAGGCGGTCCATATCGTCTCCGGGCAACTCGAGTCGACGAAACTCTGGGACGCGTTCGCGTTCTACGCCGATCCCGGGACGAACGAGCTTTACACACGCACTTTCGAGATCGACCGGCGGGGTGGGTGGACGTCGTTCTTCCTCTCCGGGCGCGGCGAGGACTGGTGCTGCGACGGCGAAGACACGATAGGCGACTGGTCGCTTATCGGGTGTGTCATCGACTGGGAGGACGACACGGGACTTTCCGGGACCGTCAGCGCCTCGCCGCGAAATGACACACTCTACCTGCCTCTGGGGACGGAGGCGACGAGGTTGACGATCACCCTGCGAGCGAAAGCGCTGGGGACGGCAAGCGCACAACAGCAGGTCGGGGCGGGGAGGAGGGCGTCTCCGTCGCCGGTCTTTCTGCTCGAATACTCGCCGAAGATGGAGTTCCCGGGCGGTCAGGAGATCCTCGGCGACGACGGAAACACATACTGCGTGGTCGACGACCTCGACGGGGCGAGTTTCTCGCTCAACGAGTCGAACCGTCCCTGCCGGACGGCGGCGGGCGAGGGCGAGGCGACGGAAGCGAGCTTTACGATGCCGTCCGGTCCTGGCGTGTACAAGCTGCCGCTCGGCGAGCCGGCGGAGCCGGACGAGAGATCGCGCCTGATGGCTGAGACGCGCGGTGCGCCCAACGGCAACGGTGCTGACGGTGACCGCTACTTGGTGATTATCGAGGCGTGGGTCAGCTACGGTCAGCCGCACTACGGGTGCTGGCACGACTATCCCTACGACTGGGGGTGGTACGGGTACTGGTGCGACTGCGAGCCGGAATGCGGATGCGGCGTGGACGGCTACTCGGCGGTCAACTGTTACATCGACTGGTACGACAGCGGGGAGTGCGAGGCCGTGGTCGAGGTCGGCGGAGTCGAGGTGTGGCGCGACCGGGCCTACCACGTCGTGTGGCACTGCGACCACGACCATGAGGACGAGCCGTACTGTCTCTGCGGATGCGACGAGACGTGCCAGTATTGCACGTGCATGAAGTCCGACGGGCCGTCGCAGGGGTCGATCCGGTTCAGGGTGGGGCTCGGGAAGGACGCGGACGAGCAGAAGATCGGCTTCGTGTGGTTCGAGTCCGACGGGCCGGTGCGGATCGAGCCGCAGATCTTCGAGGTGGACAGCCGCCCGGACGCGAACGTCTCGGTCTTGCGCAACTCGTCGAGAGTCGAGGTGGAGACGCACACGACGCAAGGGCGGGACATCGTGATCACCTCGCTCACGAACGGAGTCTGCGTGGCGGTCCACCGCCACGGGGCGTCGCGGCCGTTCGAGACATGGGAGGTGACGAACGTCAGCAACCTGAACTCCGTCGTGCGGCTCGTGAAGCGCGATCTCGAGAATGACATTCTCGAGGACTGGACGTACAGCTGCGCCTGGCAGTCGGGGGAATGGGTCTGGGAGGTGACGGACAACCGCCCGGACACGTTCGTCTCTGCCGAACCGCTCGTCACTGTCGAGGGCGGCACGAACTGGGTGTACGGCGCGGGCGGGCGGCTCGAACGTCTCACCGTGTGCACCAACGGCGAGGAGATGACCGTGAGGTCGTTCGGGTACGACGACGAAGGGCGGCTCGTCCTGGTCGACGATGGGACTAACGGGTGCGTCACGATTGCGTATGACGAGCGCGGCAACATCAGCGAGATGACGGGGCCGGAAGGGACTCTCCGTGCGGCGTGGGACGCGGACGGCGTGATGACCAACCTCGACACGTCCGCGTGGAACGGTCCCGCGCCGAACCAGCCTCAGCCCCTGATGGCACCGCGTTCGGGGGTTCTCGGTGCGCCGAGAGGGGGCGAGACCATCACGCCGGGGTCTGCGCTTGACCACTACAAGAACGGGAACGGGGAGCCGATGTCGATGCCGTTCGCGGAGATCGACACGGACTGGCTCACGCCGACTGAGTTCGAGTGCGTGAGAAACTTCATCAGAAACTGCCACGGGCCGTACTCCTATGAACTGAGCGGAAACAGGGTGATTGCGACGAAGGGGAAGCAGCAGTTCTTCCTCGGACACATCACGGTGCATTTGCACGGGTACATCACGTACCTCGGGAACTGCAACTGGCAGTTCGAGGGGACGATGACCGCGCTCGACGACCGCTACGACTTCAATTCCGCGAACCGTGGGCTGTGTGCGGAGGTGCTGACCGCGATCGGGAGGGCGCTCTTGAGCGGAAGCGGAACGCCGTTCACGATCAGCTTCACGGGCTCTAAGCCGCTTGTCGGCAGCGGATACTGCAATGCGAAGTGAAGTGGAAGGCGGCGAACGGGAAATGGGAATTGACAGCGGCTGAGTTGTAGGCGCGACGATTTGGGCACCGTAGTCGCGCAGTGCGGGCCGAACACGGGAGAGATGGCCGGGTGGCTGTCTCTCCCTTTTTTTGTCTGCGCGAAATCAGTAAAGGAGACGGCAGATGGCAAAGACGTCTGTTGAGGAGGAGCTACTTCGCCTTGAGAAGGCGATTCACGGGAACGCAGAGGAGCTGCTGGGCGAGATCCGGGGGCTTCGCCGCGAGTTCGCGGACATGGCGAAGACGCAGGAGATCATCCGGCGCGTCATGGTGTACGGCGAGGCTGGGGACAAACCCTGGTTCTCGCTCGACTACGGGAAGATGCGGCAGGTGCAGAAGGTCTACGACTACTTCAAGGAGCATCCGACGGCGGACATCCCGACGGCCTGCAGGGCTGTGTACGCCCCGAACGCGGGAGGGTACAAGAAGCTCACCGGTCTCGTGAGCTACTGCTACCGCATCCGCGTCGACCGCTGCGAGTAGCGGGAGGGTTCGGAAACGAATCCGAAGGTGCGTCCCGGCCCGATGTTCATTGGGTCGGGATGCCTTTTCGTCGTGTTTCCTTTCCAATCGCGATTTCCATGTCTTGAAAATGTCGCCGACAATGTTCAACGCAAGGACGGGAAGGCCCCGACTTGCGCGGCGCGTCGCCGCACGGGGGCCGGACGCCTGCGGAGGAACGAAGATGAGCGAGAAGAACGGCAAGGCGGCGGAAGCAAGGCCGAAGCGCAAGTATGTGACGCGGGAGCGGCTCCTGGCCGCGCTGGAGAAGGAGCGCGAGATGAGCGGTAGGAAGTCCGGGAGGGACACGTGCGGGTTCCGTCCGGACGACCGGCGGATCAGGCATCCGAAGCTGGGGCTGACGGTGACGGTCGAGATGCGGACGGGAAGCGGCACGACAAGCCGGACTATCTTGCGTAGCAAGGCGTTCAAGTCCGTTCACGGGGTGGTGCGGCAGACTGCGAGCCGGTGCAATCCGGCGATCCATCACTGCACGGACCGCTTCTACGGGCAGATCGACAGCGACCTCGCGAAGTGGCGATACGAGGAGGACCTCAAGCTCAAGGTGCCCTACGCCGTGAAGGAGAACCGCCGCCGCCGGCTCGAACATGCGCGGCTCAGAAAGTATGCCATCGAAAGGGGGCTGATATGAGCAGGACGTGGCATCGCACGTGCAGGAAGACCGGCGCGGTCAAGCGGTCGCGGCGGTACGAGCGCGGGTACGCACAGCCCGAGACGATCTCGCCCGAGTGGCTCGTCGAGCACATGACGGACAGGATCAACTTCATCGTCCAGTCGCTCATCGACACCAAGACCATCGGCGAGGAGGACCGCGAGGAGTACGCCTCGATCCTCAAGGCGGAGGCGCTGGCAAAGCTGCCGACATACCGCGACGACATCGAGGAGGGCGAGACGGACCGCAAGGGGCGTGTGCGCAGGCAGGGGTCGGTCATCAACTACATTCAGACGTGCCTTCACAACAAGATGGTGAACATCATCGAGTCGCTCGAGCGCGAGGAGCGTGTCATCGACCGCGAGACACCCGTCGGGCTGCTTCCGGAGGATTCCGCCGAGAGGTTCGGGTTCCGGGGGGAGTCCGGTCCGTGGTTCAGCGACGGGTGCAGGTCGGTGAAGGAGGTTGACTTCTGCATCGACGTCAACACGCTCGTCGGCTGCCTCGTGCCGTCCGAGTGCAGGGTGTTCAGGGCGCGGCTCAACGGGCTGTCGTTGAGGGAGTGCGGGGAGTCCACGGGCTTCACTGTGTCGAAGGTGCGCAGGCTCATGGAAAAGGTGGCGAAGAAGGCGAAAAGGCTCGGTTTCGAGCCGCCGATCAGCCGCTGGCACAAAAAAATCCAAAAATAAATCGACGCAAAATCGCCTCTCAACTGTATCAATAATATATGTGGCCCTTTGAGTTATTCTCGAAGGGCCTTATTCATCTAAACAAAGGAAAACGACATGGGCAAATACCCCAATCTCGTCGACATCGACGCCGACGAATACCACAAGGCCGCGCGGGACGGCAAGTACCTCTCCAGCCATCTGCTGGGCGACTTCCGCAAGGCACCGCGCCTCTACAAGCGCAAGATGACCGGCGAGATCGAACCGGCCGATTCGGCCGCGCTGATGCTCGGACGCGCCGTCCACACCCTCGTACTTGAGGGCAGGGCGAAGTTCGACGCCGAGTTCATGATCTCCGACGGGCCGGTAAACCCCAAGACGGGCGAGCCGTTCGGCAGGACGACGAAGGCCTACCGCGAATGGGCGGACGCGCAGAAGCTGCCGGTCGTCTCCGGGCCGGACTTCAGCTTCATGTCGAAGCTCCAGCAGGCCGTGTGGTGCCATCCGGTCGCCGGACGGCTCCTGGAGTTCGGCGTTTCCGAGAAGACCCTCCGCACCGCCTACTGCGGTGAGATGTGTCAGATCCGCATGGACTGGTTCCGCGAGGACTACGAGGGGCGTCCTGTCATCTGCGATTTGAAGACGTGCGACAGCATCGACCACTTCGAGAACGACTCCTGGCGGTTCGGCTATCCGCACCAGATGGCGTTCTACCGCGAGGTGTTCGCGACCGGCACGGACGGGACGCGCCCCGACTGCTACCTCATCGCCGTCGAGAAGAAGGAACCCTATCGCGTCGCCGTGTACAAGCTCACGGACGACCTCCTCGACCAGTGCGCGAGGCAGAACGAGGCCGCAATCGACGAGCTTCACGCCTGCCGGAAGACGAACGTCTGGCCGACGAGGACGGAGGATCTGCGGATTCTCGACGTGTAAGCACACGCCAATTCCAACTTAACCGATCTGATCCGCCGACACGCCGCCGGCGGGTCTTTTTATGCCCACACACAAAAAAGGAACTGTATGTCCTTATTGCAGCAAGTCAGGACAGGCAAGGAGGCGCAGCCTCCGCGCATCATGATCTACGGCTCGGAGGGCGTCGGCAAGTCCACCTTCGCCGCCAGCGCCCCGAAGCCGATCTTCATCCAGACCGAGGACGGCCTCGGCGAAATCGACTGCGCGAAGTTTCCGCTCGTCGGCTCGTTCGACGAGATGATGAACCAGCTCGTCGCGATCCGCGACGAGGAACACGAGTACCAGACGCTCGTGATCGACTCCCTCGACTGGCTGGAGCGCATCATCTGGGATCGCGTCTGCGCCGACTACGGCGTGAAGTGCATCGAGAAGGCCGACGGCGGCTACGGGAAGGGGTACACACATGCCCTCACCTACTGGCGGCAGGTCGTGAAGACCCTGAACGAGATCCGAGCGAAGCGCTCGATGGCGATCATCCTCGTGGCACACGCCAAGGTCGAGCGGTTCGAGGACCCGGAGCATCCCGCCTACGACCGCTACACGCCCCGGCTCCACAAGGCCGCCTGCTCGATGATCTGCGAGTGGGTCGATGCCGTCCTCTTCGCCGCCCGCCGGATGCGGGTCGACTCGGACACGGGACGCGCCGCGCCGGTCGGTGCGGACGGGGGCGAGCGTGTGTTGCGCTCGAACGGCTCCCCGGCCTGCATCGCGAAGAACCGCTACTCGCTGCCGAGCGAAATGCCGCTCTCGTGGGCCGCGTTCCTCGACGGCATGAAGGCTGGCAGCGCGGTGAAGTGAAAAGTGAAAGTGGAAAATTAAGAAAGGACTACTGTTATGGCATCTCTCAGCTTTGACGCGAATTCAGTCGAAATTACCTCCCGCGATCCGATCCCGGCCGGGATCTATGAGGCGCTCATCTGCGACTCCGAGGTGCGCCCGACTCGATCCGGGAACGGCAAGGGCATCAACCTCACGTTCGAGATCCTCTCCGGCCCGCACAAGGGGCGCAAGGTCTTCGCGTGGATCAACTTCCAGCATCCGAAGGCCGAGGCCCAGCGGATTGGCCAGGAGGAGCTGGCGCGGATCTGCAAGGCGGTCGGCGTCGAGAAGCTCGACGACACCGCGCAGCTCCACAACCTCCCGATGATGATTACGGTCGCCATCGACAAGGACGACCAGTCGCGGAACGTCATCAAGAACTACAAGGCCAGGGAGGGCGCGGCTCAGGCTCGGACCGCATCCGCCCCGGCGTCCGGCGCGACGGCTTCGGGAGACGCGCCGTGGAAGCGGTAAGGGAGGAGTTCGACCTTCCCTGGCCTCCGAGTGTGAACCGGTATTACCGGCACGTCGGCCCTCGTGTGCTCATCAGCCGCGAGGGCCGCAAGTACCGCATGATGACGGTTTCGCGGTTCGGAGGCCGTTTCCCGAAACAGACGGGTCCCCTGCGGGTGTCGGCGGAGTTCTATCCGCCCGACGCCCGGAGGCGGGATCTCGACAACCTTCTCAAATGTACACAGGACTCCCTGCAGGCGGCGGGGCTGTTCGAGGACGATTCGCAGATCAAGTCGCTGCGGCTCGACATGAGGGAGCCGCTGCCGCCGGAGGGCCTTGTCCATGTACTCATTGAGACCTTATCAACAGGAGGCCGTTGACGCTGTCTACCGCTTTCTGCGGGAGAAGGACACGAATCCCTGCGTTGTCATTCCGACGGCGGGCGGGAAGTCGCTCTGCCTCGCGCAGGTCGCCAAGGACGCGGTCACCAAGTGGAATGGGCGCGTTCTCATCCTCGCCCACGTGAAGGAGCTGGTGGAGCAGAACGCCGCCAAGCTGCGGGCGATCTGCCCGGAACTGAAGGTGGGTGTTTACTCTGCTGGTCTCGATTCGAGGGACACGAAGGAGTCCGTCGTCGTGGCTGGCATCCAGTCGGTGTACAACAAGATGGACCTCTTCGAGCCGTTCGACCTCATCATGGTGGACGAAGTACACATGGTCCCGCCGGACGGGGAAGGGCGCTACCGTACATTCCTCAATGCCGCCAAGGAGAAGAATCCGCATGTGCGGCTCATCGGCTGGACGGCGACGCCGTTCCGAACGCAGGGCGGACTCATCTGCAAGCCCGAAAACCTCTTCAACGAGATCTGCTACGAGATCGGGGTCAAAGACCTCATCGACCAAGGGTACATCTCGAAGATCACCTCGAAGTCGGGTCGGGCGAAGCCGGATCTCTCCAATCTGCACATCCGGGCGGGCGAGTTTGTCGCAGACGAGGTGGAGGAGGCGATGGGAAACGACCAGGTCGTCCGCACCGCCTGCCAGGAGATCGTGTACAGGACGCAGGACAGGAAGACCTGTCTCGTCTTTTGCACCTCGGTCGCACACTGCAAGAAGGTGGCGAAGCTCATCTCCGAGTATTCGGGAGAGGAGTGCGCCATCGTGACCGGCGACACGCCGGACTTCGAGCGGGCCGAGACAATTGCGCGGCTCCGGGGCGAGAAGATCGAGACGGATCTCTTCGGGTCGTGTGCAAAGCCGCTCAAATACTGCTGCAACGTGGCCGTCATGACGACGGGGACGGACATCCCCGGAATCGATACGGTCGCCTTGTTGCGTCCGACGAACAGTCCGGGGCTCTTGATTCAGATGATCGGGCGCGGCTTCCGGCTCTCGCCGCAGACCGGCAAGACCGAGTGTCTTGTCCTCGACTACGGGAAGAACATCGAGCGGTTCGGACCCATCGACATGATCGACATCCGGGAGCCGAAGAAGGCGACCGAGGACGCGCCGCTCGTGAAGGAGTGCCCCAAGTGCCAGACGCTGGTGCGCCTTCCCGTCATGCTCTGCCCGGAGTGCGGGTTCGAGTTCCCGAGGAAGGAGAAGGAGCAGCGGGAGCATGAGGACCGCGCCTCGAACTGCGGGGTCATCTCCGGAGAGGTGACGGTAGACGAGTATGAGGTGCAGCACACGGACTGGCAGGTCTGGGAGAAGCGCGGAGCCGCGCCCGACGCGCCCAAAACTGTACGCGTCACCTACTACGTGGACATGATCCACACGTTCAGCGAGTGGCTCTGCCCTGAGCATCACGGCTACGCGAGATCGAAGTTCGAGAGGTGGTGGCGGGAACACGCCCACCCCGACTGCTGGCATCCGAACACCGCCGAGGACGTGTGCGAACACTTCTTCGCCGGTATGGTGAGGCCCGTCCGCAAGATCACCGTGCGGCGCACGGCCGGGCAGAGGTACCCGGAGATCGTCGGGTACGAGCTCGGGGACTTCGGCGAGGACAGGGAGAACAACCCGTTCGTCGCCGACGATGACGTCGATTACGACGACATTCCGTTTTAAGGAGGTTTGAAGGATGGAAGAGTGGAAAAGAGAGTCGCTGATCACGTCGGTCATCGACCATCTGCTGGGGATTGCGGTTGCGGCCGCGATCCTCGCGTTCGTCTTGAAGATCCTCGCGGCGCAGCCGGGAGGGCGGCACTACGACGCATGGAACGAGGCGTGTGCGGCGGCGGCAAGGGCGGCCGGCACGGGGAAGGGCGGTGGGAAATGACCGTCGAGCGTTTCGTCGGAATGCGGAGGCCGGGAGTGTATTTCCTTCCGGCGAAGACCGGCGACCGGCATCCGATCCGCAAGGCGTGGGGCAGGTCGTTCCTGCTGCCGCACTGGACTCCGAAGGCCGATGCCGACGCCGCTGCCGAGGCGCGGGAGGCGATCCGCGAGTTCGAGGAGCTTTCGGGCATGACCGCCCGATACACGATCATCTGGTAAGGGAAGCACACCATGAACCCCATTTCAATCGAGACAGCCGTCGGCTACTTAGACGCCGGACTCAGCTGCCTTCCCGCCGAGAGGGCGAAGAAGCACCCCTCCATCGGCTCGTGGAAGACCTGGGCGAAGCGCCTGCCGACGCAGATTGAGGTGGAGGCGTGGTTTGCAAACCGACAGGACGCCATCTGCGTTGTGGCGGGCGCGGTCTCGGGCAACCTCGAGTGCATGGACTTCGACAACCACGGGGAACTCTTCGAGGCGTGGATGCAGAAGGTCGACACCCAGCTCCTCGCCAAACTGGTGATCGAGCAGTCCCCCAGCGGCGGCTATCATGTCATGTACCGCTCGACAGGTCAGGTCGAGGGCAACCTGAAGCTGGCGCGGGGCATCCGGGACGGACGCCTGACGACGCTCATCGAGACACGGGGCGAGGGAGGGCTGTTCCTCTGCTGTCCGACAGACGGCTACGTGCTCCAACAGGGCGAGCTTGCACACATCCCCACTGTCGAGCCGGTCGAGCGGGAGGCGCTCCTGAACGCGGCACGTTCGCTCGACGAGCAGGTGCGCCCCGTGGGGCAACCCGCCCCGTCCGGCGCGAACGTGGGGCAACCTGGCGGCTTTCTTGCGCGTCCGGGGGACGATTTCTCCGAACGGGGGGACATCCGGCCCTATCTGACCGCCGCAGGGTGGCAGTTTCTGGGGAATCATCCGGACGGGAACGAGCTGTGGCGGCGTCCCGGGAAGAACTCGGGCGAGCATTCGGCGACCTACGACGGTCGCGTTTTCTATGTGTTTTCGTCCAACGCCGCGCCGTTCGAGTCCGAGAAGGGCTACAGCGGCTTTCAGGTGTACACGCTCCTCGAACACCGTGGGGACTTTACCCGCGCCGCCGCCGCCTTGCTCGACAAGGGCTACGGGACGCGGGAGGAGCCGTCCCTCGGCGTGGACTTCTCAGGCTTCAACGCCCGTCTTGCAGAACAAGCGGCCGTTGCGGAGGGGAGAGGCCCGAACCCGGAGGACCCGATCCCCATCGACCGACTGGTCGAACTCTATCCCGACATGAGGCCCGTCCTCATCCACGGTTTCCTCAGATTGGGCGAGACTATGAACATCATCGCCCCTCCGAAGACGGGAAAGTCGTGGCTCGTCACGGACCTGGCGCTGTCTGTCGCAATGGGAACCGACTGGTTCGGCTACCCCTGCGAAAGGGGGAAGGTGCTGATCATCGACAACGAGCTGCACCGCGAGACCTCTGCCGGGCGCATTCCGAAGGTTGTCTCGGCGCGTGGGTTCGACCTCAAGGAGGCGGGGAAGTGGCTCTCGGTCGCAAACCAGCGCGGACGGCTGAAGACCATCGAGGACATCGGCAATCACGTCGAGGAGTACAAGGCGGCCGGCTACAAGCTGATCATCATCGACGCCTTCTACCGGGCGATGCCGAGGGGCGTGGACGAGAACGACAACGGCGCAATCGCGGACGTGTACAACATGCTCGACCGCTACGCAGAGCAGATCGGCTGCGCGTTCGTCCTCATCCACCACACCTCGAAGGGGAACCAGTCGCAGAAGTCGGTGACGGACGTCGGCTCCGGGGCGGGATCGCAGTCCCGCGCGGCCGATACGCACGTCATCCTCCGGCGGCACAAGGAGCAGGGCGTGGTGGTGATGGAGAGCGTGGTGCGTTCCTTCGCCTCGGTGAAGCCTCTCTGCCTCCGCTGGAACTGGCCTCTCTGGAACCCGGACGGCGCTCTCAACCCGGACGAGCTGGAGGGTAAGCAGGAGATCCGCGTCCGCAAGCGCGGCACCGAGGAGGCGGTCGAGGCGGGCTCGTTCGTCGAACGCATCCCGACCCTAATCGACCCCGCGAACCCGATGCCCAAGTCGGCGTTCATCCGCGAGATCCAGAAGGTGACGGACTACTCGAGGGCAAAGTCGAGGCAGGTCTTCGACGAGGCGCTTGACCTCGGCTACATCAGGATAGAGAAGGACAGCGGCAGGAACGCCGCAAAGATCGTCGTCCTTGGCGACGTGAAGCCGCCCGAAAAGGAGCATGAGGATGATGAAGAAGAGGATGACTGAAAATCCGTTCTGCCGTTCTGCCACACGTCAACGGCAAAACGGCAAAACGAGAATCTGAGGCCCCGGCGGCAGGCCTTGGGTTCGTTCTGCCGTTTGGCCGCTATTAGAAGAATCTGACGATTCTCCTAATAGCGCCGACCAAACGGCAAAACGAACCCACCCTCCGGGCCGCCCCGCCGCATTCGGCAAAACGGAACGGAAAAACGCCAGGACGGCAAAACGAAAACAGGCAGAAAGGAAACTGCGAATGGGACGAAGGTGCAAATGGGAATGGGGATCGTGCGGCACGTGCCAGATCGGAGGCGATTGGCGGTGCTACGGCTATGACGTGTGTCCGGCCTACGAGCCGAGGACAAAACGAAAGGAGAAGGACGAATGCAAAAACGATTCAACGCGCTCTTGGGTCTTGCGCTGGGCATCTGCACTTTGCCGCTGGCTCTGGTCGCTTGGCCTCTCTTCCTCGCGTGGTTCTTGTGGAACGAGACGGACGAGGACGAGGGAACGCCGCCCGACCCTGCCGGGGTGATGGCGGGTAATAAAAGCGGGACATAATATCCCGCCCCCCAATCCCACGGTTCCTCCCCAGGGGCCTCTCGAGAGAGGGGCGCGGGAAGGAGCGGGGCTGTTAAAGAGACTTTATTTCAGGCCGTGCGAAAAATCTAACGGCTGGAAACCAAACGCCCCGCCGCGCAAATGCCCGAATATCGGTGCAGTTCGCGGCGCGGCAGCAACAGGAGAAAATCATGCAGATTGTGAACCTCAAATTGGGCGAGTTGAAGCCCTATGAGAACAACCCGCGCATCAACGAGGGCGCGGTCGACTCGCTCGCCGAGATCATCGCGAAGCTCGGTTTCCATAACCCGATCCTCGTCAACAAGGATCACGTCATCATCGAAGGCCACACGCGCCTCGCCGCCTGCAAGAAGCTCGGCATGGAGGAGATTCCCTGCATCGTCGAGGAGAACCTCACCGAGGAGCAGGAGAAGGCCCTGCGCATCGCCGACAACAAGGTCGCGGAGATCGCGGAGTGGGACGAGGAGAAGCTGAAGGTCGAGATGGCCTGGCTCAAGGAGGCGGGCTTCGACATTTCGATGCTGGCCTTCGAGGACTCGGAACTCGAATCGCTCCTCGGCGGCGAGGCGGTGACGCCGGGGCAGACCGAGGAGAACGCCGTCCCGGAAGTTCCGGAGGTCGCCGACTCGAAGCCGGGCGAGGTGTACGTCCTGGGACCCCACCGGCTCCTCTGCGGCGACTCGACCAAGGCCGAGGACGTGAAGAAGCTCGTCGGGACGGAGGAGGCGGACTGCTGGCTCACCGACCCGCCCTACAACGTCGCCTACGAGGGGTCGAACGGACTCACGATCAAGAACGACTCGATGGAGGACACCAAGTTCCGCGAGTTCCTTCGGACGGCGTTCGGCCACGCCGAGAAGGCCTTGAAGCCGGGTGCGCCGTTCTACATCTTCCACGCGGACTCGGAAGGGTACAACTTCCGGGGCGCGTGTCATGACATCGGCTTGCGTGTGCGTCAGTGCCTTGTATGGAAGAAGAACGCGCTCGTCCTTGGTCGGCAGGACTACCAGTGGATCCACGAGCCATGTCTCTACGGCTGGAAGGAGGGCGCGGGCCACGGCTGGTACGGCGACCGTTCCCAGACCACGGTCATGGAGTTCAACAAGCCGAAGAAGAACGACGTCCATCCGACCATGAAGCCGGTCGAGATGCTCGTCTACCTTCTTCGGAACTCGACGATGCGCGGCAACGTCGTTCTCGACACCTTCGGCGGCAGCGGCTCGACGCTGATCGCCTGCGAGGAGACGGGGCGGGTGTGTCGGACGATGGAGCTTGACCCCAAGTACTGCGACGTCATCCGCCGCCGTTGGGCCGAGTTCAAGTTCGGCGAAGGCTGCGACTGGAAGGCGATGACCAGGCCGGAAGGAGCTGACGAGCCGACGGCATCCGCCGAGGCTTCAGCAAGTGGCGAGAGTGTGTAAACTCGCGAATGTCACTCTCGTCAGAGTAGGGTGGACTCCTACGGAAACACACTCTCGTCAGGGACGTTAGCTGCCGTTATATCGCGAATAATGCGCTGCTAATGGCAACTAACTCAAAAACAGTACAGTGTAAAGTAGTGTCGACAGGATCCGAGATATATCTACGGTGTCGGACCTACACGCTATCGGAAAGGATAATAAAATGCGAATCCAGACAAGCGAATATTGCGCGGTGGGGCATCCCGACCGCACGTGCGACTACATCGTCTCGTTCATCCTCGACCGTTATCTCGAAAAGGATCCCTATGCGCGGGTTGCGCTCGAGTGCCAGCTGAAGGACTGCTTCTGCACTTTGGCTGGCGAGGTGACCTCGACCTGGAGGTTCTCCAACGGTGAACTCTCTGAGTTCTGCCGCGAGGCGATCCGGAAGATCGGCTACGATGACGCCTACCTCGCGAAGTGGGGCGAGGGGAATGTGATCAGCGGAAGCGGGTTGGAGGTGACCGTCCACATTTCGCAGCAGTCCGGCGACATCGCCCAAGGCGTGAACCGGGACTGTTGGGGGGATCAAGGAATATTTCATGCCCTTGCCGTGAACGACCGCCAGCGCGGCAACATGCCGAAGGACTACTGGATGGCGCGGGAGGTGGCGAACGACCTTGTGGTGAGCGGTCTCGGCGGTCTCGACGTGAAGACGCAGGTCACGGTCGTCGACGGCTTGCCGGTTGAGTGCGTGGTGGCGATTCCGCTTCTCCCCGAGACGGCGGCGGAGAACGCCAGGAAGGTAGAGGAGCGCGTGAAGCGTCTGCTTGGCACCGACTGCGAGGTCGTGGTGAACGGGACGGGCCGCTATGTGAAGCACGGTTCCATCGGCGACTGCGGCACGACGGGCCGCAAGCTTGTCGTCGACTTCTACGGCGGGAACTCGCTAATCGGCGGCGGCAGCCCCTGGGGCAAGGACCCGACGAAGGCGGACGTCGCCCTCAACATCCTCGCCCGGAAGAAGGCACTCGACTGGCTCGACGAGCATCCGACGCTCGACGAGGTGCGGTGCGCGATCAGCTGCTGCATCGGGCGGGCAGACATCCGCGTGACTATGTACGACGGCGAGGGGAATATCCTCGACAGCCGGGTGGAGGGGCATCCCGCGTCGCACGTGATCGAGGATCTCGGCCTCCGTCAGCCGCACTACGCGGAGCGTTGCCGGGAGGGGCTGTTCGGGCATGAGCAGTAACGCGCTCTTTCAGCTCGGACTTTGGCTCCTGACGGCACTGTCTCTCATCGGGACGGCGCTGAACGTCAAGAAGCGGATCGCGTGTTTCTACCTTTGGACGGTCGTGAACATCGCATGGGTGTTCGTGGACTTCCAGCAGGAGCTGTATGCGCGATCCGTCCTTGACGGAGTGCACCTTGCCTTCGCGGTGTGGGGCATCTGGGACTGGACGAAGCGTCCGCCCCGGTAGACCTCACCGCGAGGCGAGCTTGAAGTGTCCCTTCGAGACCATCTTGAAGCGGGCCGTCTCGCCCTTGGCCTTGATCTCGCGGGCGATGGCCGAGTAGAGCGTCTGCTCCGGGGTCTTGCCCTCGCCGGGGGTCCAGAGGCCCTTCTGCTTGGCAAGCTCGATCATCTGCTTGGTGTTCAGGGCCTCGCCCGATTCCTCGAGGACGGCGACCGCCGCCTTCATGAGCGAGAGCTTCGGCTTCGCGTCGTCCGCCGCCTTGGCGGGCACCGCCTTGGTCGCCTCTGCGGCCTTGGCAGCGGTCATCTTGCCCTTGGCGGGCGCGGTCGTGTTTCTCTTAGCCATGTTTGGTTTTCCTTTCATGGGATTTGTCGGTACGGCGGACATAATGCCGTAAAACGCCACGACTTAGCAAGTCGGAATATGGAGATTCTTTTATGGCCGAATACAAGCCGAAGCACCTCACCAAGGAGGAGGTCGTAAAGGTCCTCAAGCTCTCGGGCTCGCGGACGATTACGATGGAGAACCTCGAAAAGGACATCGAGGACGGTGCGCCCGTCAACGAGGACGGAACGATGGACATCATCGCCTACGGGGCGTGGATATTGAAGGGGAACAGGAATGGAGACTAACCGAATCGACGGAAACCGCCTGCGGCCCTCGGACGTGGTGCGGATCGTCAACTCGACGGACTTCGGAACCGTCCTCTCGCCGGGGCAGCTCCACCGCCAGACGATGGCGGCGGGCTTCCGTATCAACTCGTCCGCCGACAACCGCTTTCTGAACCTCTACCGCTATTTCGCGTGGCTCGTGGATCGCAAGAACGCGCCGGAGGTGACGGTCACGACTGGCGGGGGCGGCGGCTATCTCGCCCACCGCGAGGAGATGGCGCGTCGTGAGGCGGCGGAGTCCCTCTCGGGGCGCGACATCGGGGACCTCCCCGCCGTCGAGGATCCGGAGCGGAAGGAGCGCTGCCGCTACGACTTCAAGCTCTTCTGCGAGACGTACTTCCCGGAGGTGTACCAACTCGAGTGGTCGGACGACCACTTAAGGGCCATCGAGAAGATCCAGAAGTCCGTCCTCGAGGGAGGTCTCTTCGCCCTCGCGATGTCCCGTGGCAGCGGCAAGTCCTCCTTGACCGAGACGGCGGCCATCTGGGCGATGCTCTACGGTCACCGCGAGTTCATCGTCATCATCGGCGCGTCCGAGTCGGCGGCCTTGGAAATCCTCGACTCGGTGAAGACCGAGCTGGAGGTGAACGAGCATCTCTTCGCGGACTTTCCGGAGGCGATCTACCCGATCCAGTGCCTCGACGGCATCGCGAACCGGTGTGCCGGACAGCTCTACAAGGGCGAGCGCACCCGGATCACCTGGACGGCGAACGAGATCGTCCTCCCGACCATCGCGGGTTCGCTCTCCTCCGGCATCCTCGTCCGCGTCGCCGGCATCACGGGGCGAATTCGCGGCATGAAGTACAAGAAGCCGGACGGACGCACGATCCGCCCGGAGTTCGTGATCGTCGACGACCCGCAGACCACCGAGTCGGCGGACTCTGTCGAGCAGACGCGGAAGCGCGTCCGTGTGTTGGCGGGTGACATTCTCGGTCTCGCAGGCCCCGGAAAGAAGATCTCCGGCATCATGCCGTGTACGGTCATCCGCCCGGGCGACATGGCGGAGCAGATCCTCGACAAGTCGAAGCACCCGGAGTGGAACGGCGAGCGGTGCAAGATGATCTACAAGTTCCCGACCAACGACGAGCTGTGGAACAAGTACGCCGACCTCCGTGCGGACGAACTTCGCGAAAAGGGGACGTTCGAGGCGGCGACGGAGTTCTACCGCGAGCATCGCGCCGAAATGGACGAAGGCGCGGTCGTGTCGTGGCCAGCCCGGCATAATTACGACGAGATATCGGCGGTTCAACACGCCATGAACCTCAAGCTCACCGACGAGGCGGCCTTCTGGGCGGAGTACCAGAACGAGCCGCTGCCAGAGGACTTGGGCTCGGACGAGCAGCTCACGACCGCTGGGATCGTCAACAAGCTGAACGGACACTCACAGCGGACCGTTCCGATGGCGGCGACGCACCTCACGATGTTCATCGACGTTCAGAAGGCTTTGCTCTTCTACGTCGTGTGCGCGTGGGGCGACGATTTTACCGGCTGGGTGATCGACTACGGAGCGTGGCCCGACCAGCGGCGGCGGTACTTCTACCTCGACGAGGCGAACCCGACCCTCCAGTCGAAGTTTCCCCGGACGGGATTGGAGGGGTGTCTTTACGGAGGGTTGAAGGCCCTGACCGAAGACTACCTCTCCCGTGAGTTCCCCCGTGACGACGGGGCGATGATAAAGATTGAAAAGTGCCTTGTCGACGCGAACTGGGGTCAGTCCACCGAGATCGTCTACCAGTTCTGCCGCGAGGCGCAGTTCGCGAACGTGATCATCCCCAGCCACGGCAAGTACATCGGCGCGTCCTCGAAGCCCATGTCGGAGTACAAGCGGGTGGCGGGGGACCGCGTCGGCTACAACTGGCGCATCCCGAACATCGTCGGGCGGCGGGCGGTGCGCCACGTCGTCTTCGACACCAACTTCTGGAAGTCGTTTGTGGCGAGTCGGTTCCTGACCTCGCTTGGTGACAAGGGATGCCTTTCGCTCTGGGGTCGGAATCCCGAGACGCATATGCTCTTCTCCGAACACATGACCGCCGAGTACCGGGTGAAGACCGAGGGACGCGGGCGGCGCGTCGAGGAGTGGAAGATGCGCCCGGAGGCGAAGGACAACCACTGGTGGGACGGCATCGTCGGCAACGCGGTCGCCGCCTCGATGGTCGGATGCGTCCTCGCGGGCACAGACCAGCAGAAAGTCAAGGTTTCAAAGCCAAAAGTGAAGCTTTCCGACCTTCGTCGGATGCGCAGTTCGTGAGGCGGCGAAAAAAGTTGAAAATAAATCGACGCAAAATCGGCTCTCAACTGTATCAATAATATATGAGGGCAAATTCGATTTGAGGGGTTTGCCCAAGCGGAAAGGAGGCCTGCCATGCGATACGGAAGCGTGTGCAGCGGGATCGAAGCGGCGACTGTCGCTTGGAAACCCCTCGGCTGGGAATGTGCGTTCGTGTCGGAGATCGACAAGTTCCCCGCCGCCGTCCTGAAGGAGCGGTTCCCCGGGGTTCCGAACCTCGGGGACTTCTCCAAGATCCAAAGGGGTGACTACAGTGGAGACATCGACCTCCTCGTCGGAGGAACACCGTGCCAGGCGTTCAGCATCGCCGGATTGAGAAAGGGGCTGAAGGATGAAAGAGGCAATCTTGCGCTTGAGTTTGCAAAGCTGGCTTTTCGCACACACGCCAAGTGGGTGGTCTGGGAAAATGTCCCCGGCGTTCTATCGAGTGGGAAAGGAGGCGATTTTGCCGCCTTCCTATCGCTGCTCGTCGGATGGGAAGTCCGGGTCCCAGACGGAAAGTGGCGCAAGGCAGGACTCGTCACCGGAGCCCCCGGATGCTTCAGCGTGGGTTGGCGAGTGCTTGACGCTCAATATACCCGAGTTCAACAATTTCCAAGG
>CAMAHK010000025.1 GCA_945834475.1 uncultured Verrucomicrobiota bacterium | reverse complement strand
CCCCGTTGGCTGTCGCGTCCCCGTTGGCTGTCGCGTCCCCGTTGGCTGTCGCGTCCCCGTTGGCTGTCGCGTCTCCGTTGGCTGTCGCGTCTCCTCTGTGGGGGTGGCGGCGAGAGGAAGAAGCGCTTCGAGGAACTCGTCGCCGAAGAGGTCGCGGACGCGGTCGGAGAGGTCGCTTGCGGCGGCGAGGCGGTAGAGCTCACGTCCGTCGACGACGAGGGTGAAGGCGATCGCCGGATGGGCGAGGGCGTGGACTGTGAAGATCTGCTTGACGTGGCTCTCTTCCGTCGCGTAGGCCCGGAGGAACTTGCGGCGGGCGGGGACGTTGCAGAAGAGGTCGCGGACCTCGACGAGCGTTCCCGGCGGGCAGCCGGCCGCACGGACTTCGGCAAGGGTACCGGCGTTCACCTGCAGGAAGGTGCCCTCGTCGGACTCGTGACGGCGCGTCGTGATCGAGAAGCGCGAGACGGACGCGATTGAGGGGATCGCCTCGCCGCGGAAGCCGAGCGTGTCGATGCGTTCGATGTCGTCGACATCGGCGATCTTCGAGGTCGCCTGGCGTTCGAGCGAGAGGACCGCGTCATCGCGCGTCATGCCGCAACCGTCGTCCTGCACGGCGACGAGCTTGCGTCCCCCTTGCGAGATGGAAATCTTGATCGCCTTCGCCCCGGCGTCGATGGCGTTCTCAACGAGCTCCTTGACGACGCTCGCGGGACGTTCGACGACCTCGCCCGCGGCGATCTTGTTCGCCACGTGAAGGGGAAGAACTCTGATATGGCCGTCGCGCAACTCAGAACTCCAGCGAGATGTTGTGGCGGATGAACGTCGGGATGTCGAGATCCTCGCCATGCCATTCGGTGCGCTCCGCGTTGTTGAAGCGGCCGCGACCGGTCGGACCGACGCCGAGCGGATTCGACTTCGCCTTCTTGCGGCGGCTCAAGGCGCCGCCCACGGCGGGCGCGCCGGGTTCGCGTCCGTTCATCTCGAAGAGCATCACGACGACGGAGAGACGTCCCGAGAACGTCGCCTCGTCGTTGACCGTGCCGAGATCAAACGTCACGCGTTCGCCGAAGGTCTCCTGGACGCCGTTGGAGATCGTCGTCAGTTCGCTGAGCCGAAGGTCTTCGCCGGCGAGGACGCCGCAGAGGATCGCGCGCACCGGGGCCTGGGCAGTCGCCAGAAGTTCGGACCGCATCAGCGCGTCGACGGCGTCGGCGGCGCGGTTCGGCCCCTGGCAGGTGACGGCGGCGAAGCGTCCGCGTCCGACGCCCTGGATGAGGCGGCGCACGTGGTCGGCGTCGAGCTTGATGTAGCCCGGCTTCTCGATGAGGCGCCAGAAAAGGGTGACGCCGCTCGCCACCGTGTCGCAGGCGCGGCGCATGGCTTCGGACATGTTGTCCGATTCGCCGACGAGCTTGTCGAGCGGCAGGAAAAAGGTCGCGTTGGCGGCTTCCTCGAGCATTGACATGACGCCGCGGGCGTTGCGCTGGCGGTCCTCGCCCTCGAAGGCGAAGGGGAGCGTCGCGAAGACGATGGAGGGAATGCCGAGCGCGGCGAGGCGCTTGACGGTCTCGAGCGTCGCGCCGCCGCCGGTGCCGCCGCCGAGGCAGGTGACGATGACGGCGAGGCGGACGCCTTCAAGGTGCGGGTCGAGGCGGCTGATCGAATCTTCGGCCGCGAGGCGCGCCGCGACGATGTCGCCGCCGGCGCCGCGTCCCGCGAGGCGGTCGCCGCCGAGCAGCGTGAATTCGCCGTCGCCTTCGGCCGTCGTGGCGTCGGTGTCGGTGAGGACGAAGCGCAGGTTCTCGCCGTAGGCCCGCGAGACGCCGCGGGCGATGCGGGCGCCGGCCGTGCCGATGCCGAGAAGGAGCATGGGGGATGTGGCGGTCATTTGAAGAACCTCCCGAAGAGTCCGTCGAAGAAGGAGCCGCTGTCGTCCGTCTTCTGCGCGTAGAGAAGGGCGCCCGTGACGGCGGCGAAGTTCCAGGGGTTGTTTTCCTTTTCGAGTCCGTCGACGCCGAGGGGGCGTCCGCGACGGACGGCGAGGCCGAGCGTCTTTTCGGCGAGGGACTCGATCTCGCTCAGGTTCGCGCCGCCGCCGGTGAGGATGCAGCCCGCGTGCAGGTGGTTGAGGATGTCCTGTTCTTCGAGCGTCTCGCGGATGATCGTGAAGAGCTCCTTGAGACGGGCGTTGACGACGGTGTCGAGGGCGCGGCGCGAGATCGTGCGGCTTTCCATCAGCGACGAGAAGCCGCCGATGTGGGCGCGGGCGTTCTCGCCGGCGTACTGCCCGAGCTCCGCCGAGGCCGTGGTGATCTTGAGCGATTCGGCCTGGGCGTTCGTCGTCTGGAAGGCGGAGGCGATGTCGTTCGTGATGTGGTCGCCGCCGACGCCGATGACGCCGGAGGAGACGAGGTAGCCGTTGACGTAGGCGGCGTAGCCCGTCGAGCCGCCGCCGAGGTCGAGGACGAGGACGCCGTTCTTCTTCTCGTGGTCCTCGGTGACCGCGTCGGCCGCGCACGTCGCGGCGAAGACGGGCTCGCGGATCTCGAGACGGGCGCCTTCCGCCGCGCTCTTGGCGTCGCGGATGCGGTTGGCGTCGGCGTGGACCTGTAGCGTGTTGAGCTTGAGGATGTTGCCCGACATGCCCTTCGGATCGGCGAGGCCGCCGCGGTTGTCGAGCACGTAGTCCTGGTCGATGATGTCGAGGAGTTCGCGTCCCTTCGGAATCGGAATCTGCCGGGCGACGCGGGCGGCCTCGTTGATCTCGTCGTTGCCGACCGTGCCGCTGTTCACGAGGGCCTGTCCCTCGGCGTGGGTCGCGAGGACGTGCTGGCCCGAGACGACGAGGAACGCGTTCGCGATCGTCACCTTTGAGCCCTGGGCGAGCTGGCGTTTCTCGATTTCGCGCAGGACGGAGCGGATGGACTGCGTGGCGTCCGGGATGCTGAGGATCTGGCTCTTGCGTACGCCGGTCGAGGGGATCTCGGCGTGGCAGGTGATCTTGAGGCGCTTGCCGGACTCGGCCTCGGCGATCGCAAGGACCGTCCGGGTCGTGCCGATCTCAAGCGCGGCGTAGAGGTCTGACATCAGAGTTTGCCTTTCGTGTCCGCATAGATGCGGCCGGGTGAGGAGAAGTCGGTGGCGTTCCAGATGACGGTGCCGTCGCCGACACGCGTGCGGATAGCGTCCCGCAAATGGGTGAGCTGGCGGATGAGACTCGCGCGCGAGACGGGCGTCGCCGGGTCGTCCATGCCTTCCCATGCGAGCTTGAGCTGGGCGTAGTTCGTCCCCGTGTTGATCGTCGCTTGCAGCCAGTCCGGCTTGTCGGTGTCGACGTCGAGGACGCCGAGTTCCTGAAATTCGGGCTCGTGGCAGGCTTCGACAAAGCGCAGCGCCGCCTTCGCGCGGTTGCCGAGCCGCTTGCCGGCCGCCGTGCCGGGGGCGCTCGACTCGCGGATGATCGGCAGCAGCTGGGTGCCGCGCGCACAGTAGAAGACGACGCCTTCGCGGTCGGCGACCTTGCCGGATGCGCCTTTCTGTCCGCGGATGCCGAGGCGGGCGATCGGCTCGCGCTCCTCGAAGGTGATCGTCACGCGGTTCGGCAGGTGGCGGCGGATGCGGATCTCACGGAGGTTCGGGATTTTCGCGAGCGCGGCTTCGCGCTTCGCGGCGAAGTCGATGAGCGCGAGATTCGCGCCGGGCTTGAGTCCGAACACGCCGGCGATGACGTCGGCCTTGACCATCTTGCCCGAGTCGATCGCCACCTGACGCTCCATGTCGGTGATGACGCACTGCTCGACCCAGATCGCGTGAAGCTTCTCGTAGCCCGCGATGATGCCGATGACGGTGGCGACGACGACCACGAGGCCGAGTCCTGCGAGAAGGGCCCAGGGACCCGTCTTTCTGACCTTGTTCGCCTTCATCGGTCGTAATCCGCGGAGGCGAGGATGCGGTCGCAGACGCCGGCGAAGGTGAGCCCCGTCTTCATGCCGGACTTCGGCACGAGCGAGTGGGATGTGAAGCCCGGCGAGGTGTTGAGCTCGAGCACATAGCAGTGGCCGAGCGGCGAAACGCGGAAGTCGACGCGCGTCACCCCGCGGCAGCCGACGGCCGTGTAGGCGTCGACGGCGAGCTTCAGGAGCTTCTGCTCGAGTTCGGCGTCCTTCGGGTCGGCCGAATCGGCGAGGAAGGGATAGCGCGTCTCGTTCGAGGTGTACTTTTCCTTATAACCGTACCAGCCGCCCTTGGCGACGATCTCGATGACGGGCCACGCCTGGCCGTCGACGACGGCGACGGTGAACTCGCGTCCCGGGATAAACTCCTCGACGAGCACCGTACCGCGGTGCGTCTCGCCCGCGGCGCTTCCAGGCTCGCCGGTAACAGCCAACGCCGCGGCGAGCGCACCGGCCCACTGGTCGTCGGTCGAGACCTTGGAGATGCCGACCGAGCTGCCGTCGCTCGGCGGCTTGACGACGACGGGCAGCGGCAGGGGCGACTTCGGCGTGTCGGGATGTGCGAGGTCCCACTTCGCGGTGGGGACGTTCTTCATCTCGAGGACGAGCTTCGTCTTGAGCTTGTCCATCGCGATCTGCGAGGCCTTGACGCCCGGACCCGTGTAGGGGATCTTGCGGGCATTGAGTGCGGCCTGCACGCCGCCGTTTTCGCCCCAGCCACCGTGGAGCGCGATGTACACGGCGTCCACCCCCTCGGGGAGCTGGTTGAGATTTTCCTCGGTGAGATCGATCGGGACGACCTCATACTTGCCCAGCGACGCGAGAGCCTCGGCGATATTCGCGCCGGAGTTGAGCGAAACCTCGCGTTCGCTCGACTTTCCACCCATCAGAACAGCAATCTTTTTCATTACCCGTATTATACCATATATTGGTGCCTTGGTTTTTTTGATATAATACGTCCTAAAAGTCTGCATGATGCAGTCGGATTGAGAAAGAGCAGGTAAAATGGACAACAGGGTGCGTTTTTTTGACACGACGCTGCGTGACGGCGAGCAGGCCCCCGGATACTCGATGAACATCGAGGAGAAGATCCGCATGGCGCATCAGCTTGAGGCGCTGGGCGTGGACATCATCGAGGCGGGTTTCGCCATCGCCTCGCCAGGGGACTTCGAGAGTGTGAAGTCCATCGCGGCGGCGGTCGAAAAGCCGGTCGTCGCCTCGCTTTGCCGGGCACTTGTGAAGGACATCGACGCGGCGTACGAGGCCGTGAAGGGCGCGAAGCATCCGCGCATCCACACGTTCCTCGCAACGAGCGACCTGCATCTCGAGTACAAGCTGAAGATGACGCGCGAGCAGGCGCTGCAGCGCGCGATTGACGCGGTCAAGTACGCGCGCAACAAGTGCGACAACGTCGAGTTCTCGCTCGAGGACGCCTCGCGGACGGACAAGGACTACATGTGCCAGGTTGTCGAGGCCGTCATCACCGCCGGCGCGACGACGGTGAACTTGCCCGATACCGTCGGCTATGCGACGCCGAAGGACATCTACGACATGGTCACGAACGTGATGAACCGTGTTCCCAACATCGACCAGGCCGTCGTCTCGATGCACTGCCACAACGACCTCGGCATGGCCGTCGCGAACACGCTCGCGGGCATTGCGGCTGGCGCGCGTCAGGCCGAGTGCTGCATCTGCGGCATCGGCGAGCGCGCGGGCAATGCGGCGCTCGAGGAGATCGTCATGAACCTCCGCACGCGCCACGACCAGTACGGGATGGACTACAACATCGTCACCGAAGAGATCGCGAAGACGGCGCAGCTCCTCTCGCAGATCACGGGCGTGAAGATCTTTCCGTCGAAGTCCATCGTCGGCAAGAACGCCTTCGCGCACGAGTCGGGCATCCACCAGCACGGCGTGATGGCGAACGTGAAGACGTACGAGATCATGACGCCCGAGTCCGTCGGCGTGAAGAAGCAGGCGCTCGTCCTCGGCAAGCATTCGGGTCAGCACGCGTTCTCGCAGCGCCTCGTCGAGCTCGGCTACACGCTCGAGAAGGCGCTCGAGGACAAGCTCTTCGCCGAGTTCAAGGTGCTTGCGGACCGGAAGAAGACGATCGAAGACCGCGACCTCGTCGCGCTCGTCGAGGCCGCGCAGGGCCGCGAGATCACGGAGCGCGACTGGAAGCTCAAGAACTACGTCATCACCTCGGGCAACGAGATGTACTCGACGGCGTGCGTGACGCTCGTGCGCGGCGGCGAGGAAGTGACCGAGTCCGCGTTCGGCACGGGTCCCGTGTTCGCCTCGATCCGTGCGGTCGAGAAGATCGTCCGCCATCCGTTCTCGCTCATGGACTTCCAGATCCAGGCCGTCACGGAACGCCGCGACGCCCTAGGCGAAGTGTCGGTGAAGGTGCAGGACGAGTCGGGCACGTACCGCGGGCGCGGCGTCTCGACGGACATCATCGAGGGCTCGATCCTTTCGACGCTCGACGCGGTGAACAAGATGCTCGACGGCAAGGCCCGTCTCGGCACGGGCGCCGCGTCGCTCGCCCAGCACAGCTTCGAGGACGACATGCTCAGCGGCCACACCGACCGCTAAGCGGCGGACGGACGCGGCGTAGACTAATCACCACGATGTTTACGGGTCTCATACAGCGAATCGGCACGGTCAAGCGCGTCAGTCGCGGCGCGGGGTTGGTGCTGGAAATTGCGGCGGATAAGCCGTGGGCGAAGCCGCTGGAGCCGGGCGAGTCGATTGCCGTCAACGGCGTCTGCCTGACGGCGGCGAAGTGCGCGGAATCGCGCTTTACGGCGGACGTCCTCCGCGAGACGGAGTCCCGCACGGGGCTCGGCGATCTCGTGCCGGGTGCGAAGGTCAATCTCGAACGTGCGCTGCGAGCGGGGGACGCGATGGGCGGCCACATTGTGCAGGGTCACGTCGACTGCCGCGGCACGGTGATTGCGAAAGAACCGAAGGGGCGCGACTTCCAACTGCGTGTGCGGTGCGGACGCGTCCTCGCGGCGCAGTCCGTCCTGAAGGGCTCGATCACGATCGACGGCGTCTCGCTGACGATTTCGGTCCAGGGCGACGACTGGCTCGGCGTCGATCTCATTCCGACGACGCGCGAGGAGACGACGCTCGGCTCGCGCAAGATCGGCGACAGCGTCAATTTGGAAGGGGACATTGTCGGCAAATACATCGCCAAGGCGGCCGCGCCGAAGTCGACGCTGACCGAAGAGGCGCTGATTCGCGCCGGTTTCATGTCGTAAGAGGATGGCCGCCACACAGGCGATCGACTGGGCGTATCCGACGGCAGGCGTCGTCGGGGCATCGCTCGCCGTCACGGGTACGGTGCTGCAGAGCGTCCTGCGCAATCCGCTCGCCGAACCCTATCTGATGGGCACGGTCGGCGGCGCGGCACTGCTGGCGGCGGGGGCGATGGTCTCGGGACTCACCGCGCTCGGCGCGTGGGTACTCCCGGCGGCAAGTTTTCTCGGATCGTGTCTCTCGCTCGCCCTTGTCTGCGGCGTCGCGTATTTTGCAGGACGTGCCCGCGCGGCGGAAAGCGCGAATCCGTTCCTCCGTTCGAGCGGTTCGACGCTCGTCCTGGCCGGTTTTGTGACGGGCGGATTCACGGGCTCGCTCAACATGCTGATTCTCTCGTATGCAAAGCCCGAAGACTTTGCGGCCGTCTCCAAGTGGCTTTATGGCTCTCTCGGGTCTGCGACAGCTGGTTCGTGGATGCTCTGTTGCGCCGTCTTCGCGCTCGTCTTCGGCGTCCTCCTGACTCTGGCGCGGCGGTTGGACGTGCTGGAACTCGGACGCTCCGAAGCGGAATGTCTCGGCATCAACGCGCGGGCGATCATCGTGACTGTACTCGTGGCGGCCTCGTTAATGACGGCCGTATCCGTCGCCCTGGCCGGGGCGATCGGTTTCGCAGGCCTCGTCGTGCCGCATGTCGTCCGCCGTCTGGCTGGACCGCGCCTGACGCGCGTCCTGCCGTGTGCGGCCCTCGCCGGCGCGGCGTTTCTGGTCGCCGCCGAAGCCGTCCGTCGGCTCTTGCCGGGCGACGTTCCTGTCGGCGTCGTCGCCGCAATCTGCGGCGCACCTTGTGTCTTCGCGCTGCTCGTCTCGCGGCGTAACGGCGAAGGGCGCGATGTCTGACCTTCGGCAGCCTGCGGAAATTCTAGTTTTTGTATTGCGAGGGTTGTTTATCGGCAAGAGGATATGATACAATATGCGTATGAATCGTACGCATATTTTTTCTTTTGTATTTGCTTTTTGCGCGTTTTCGCTTTTGGCAGGGAAGCGAGCGAGCTTTGACTTTGACTGGAAGTTTAGGTATTGCGGTGCAGACTTCGAAATGGCGACCGCCGCGCCGTCGTCGCTGGAGGGCTTCAAGAGCGTTCAGCTGCCGCACGACTGGGCGATCGAATCGAAGTTCCTCGCCAACGAGCCGAATGAAACGGGCAAGCTCCCGTGGAACGGCAATGCCTGGTATGTGAAGGACTTCGACGTTCCCGCCAGCTTCGATGGGCAGAAGGAGAAGTGGTTTGTCGACTTTGACGGCGTCATGCAGCGTCCGATCGTCTTCGTGAACGGCGCGAAGGCCGGTGAGTGGCGCTACGGCTATGCGTCGTTCCGTGTGGACGCGACGCCGTTCCTGAAGCCGGGCAAGAACACGATCGCCGTCCACGTCTCGAATCCGCCGCGCTCGACACGCTGGTATCCGGGCGCGGGCATCTACCGCAACGTGTGGCTTGAGAAGACGCCGCTTGTTCATCTCGCCTACAACGGCGTCTACGCGACGACGCCGATTGTGAAGATCGAGGCGGCGACGGTGCGTGTCGAGACGACGCTTGAGAATGACGGTGCCGAAACGGCCGAGCGCGTGGTCGCGAACCGCATCGGCGATGTCGAGGTGAAGTCGCTCGTGAGCGTCGCGGCCCACGCGAGTGTGACGGTCGTGCAGGAGCTCGAGGTCAAGAATCCCGTCCTCTGGACGCTCGAGAAGCCGAATCTCTATCCGCTCGAGACGCGCGTCATCAACTCGCTCGACAGGGTGCTCGATTCAAAGGTCACGAAGATCGGCGTGCGCACGGCGGTCTGGAAGAAGGAGGGCTTCTTCCTCAACGGCGTGCGCGTGCGCCTGAACGGCATCTGCGAGCATCACGACCTCGGCTGTCTCGGCGCGGCGTTCTACGCCGACGGCTATGCCCGCAAGATCAAGATGCTCAAGGCGATGGGCTGCAACTCGATCCGTATGACGCACAACCCGCCCGCGCCGGAGGTGCTCGAGCTCTGCGACCGGATGGGCATGCTGGTCATTGACGAACTCTTCGACATCTGGAAGCACCAGAAGGTGGACAAGATCTGGGGCTATCACCGCTACTGGCCCGAATGGTGGCAGAAGGATGTCAAGAACTTCGTGATGCGCGACCGCAACCATCCCTCCGTCATTGCCTGGTCGGGCGGCAACGAGGTGCCCGAGAACAGTGACTGGTGCAAGGACGGACGAGATGTCGCGCGCATCCTCCGCGAGGAGTTCCGCAAGTACGACCTGACGCGTCCCTTTACCGTCGGCACGAACGACGCGCGCGGCATGCACAACGGGTTCTCCGAGCAGCAGGACGTCTTCGGCTTCAACTACAAGCCGCATCTCTACGGCGAGTTCCGTCAGAAGTATCCCGACCAGCCGGTCTACGGGTCCGAGACGTGTTCGGCGATCTCGGCGCGCGACGAGTACTTCTTCCCGTTCCGGTGGGGACAGGGCAGCGGCAACTTCAACTATCAGGTCTCGAGCTACGGACAGTGCGCCGTGCCGTGGGGCAATGTCGCGGACAACGAGTGGACGATGCAGGAGGCGAATCCGTTCGTTGCAGGCGAGTACGTCTGGACGGGCTTCGACTACCTCGGCGAGCCGACGCCGTACAATCTCGACGCGTCGAACGTCAACAACTTCAACGATCTCCCCGAGGCCGAGAAGAAGGCGATGATGAAGAAGCTCGAGGAGACGGCGGGCAAGGCGCCGAGCCGCAGCTCGTACTTCGGGCTCATCGACCTCGCGGGCTTCCCGAAGGACAACTTCTACCTCTACCAGAGCCACTGGAATCCCGAGGTGAAGATGGCGCACATCCTGCCGCACTGGAACTGGAAGGGACGCGAAGGCGAGGTCACGCCTGTCGTCGTCTACTCGAGCGGCGACACGGCCGAGCTCTTCCTCAACGGCCAGAGTCTAGGCGTCCGCCGCCGCGGCGACAGGAGCTTCGGCACCTTCAAGCAGAAGGGCATCGAGGTCGGCAAGAACGACTACCGCTTCGTCTGGGAAGAGGTCAAGTACGCGCCGGGCACGCTGGAGGTGAAGGTCACGAAGGGCGGGCAGCCCTGGGCGACGGCGAAGCGTGTGACGACCGGCGAGCCGGTCAAGGTCGTTGCGACGAAGGTCGACCGCCGGGAGCTCACGAACGAGGGACACGACCTCGCGCACATCGAACTCGCGCTCGTGGACAAGGACGGCAACGTCGTCCCGACCGACTGCCGCGCGGTCTCGTTCGCCGTGAAGGGCAAGGCCGCGAAGCTCGTCGGCTTCTGCAACGGCAACGCGACGGATTGGACCTCCATGCAGGATCCGCACCAGCGCTTCTACAACGGACGCCTCCTGGCGGTGCTCCGCGGCGAACGCGGGGTATCCGGCTCGGTCGAGGTTGTCGTCTCCGCCGAGGGACTTCCGACGCTGACGCTGCCGTTCACGGTCCGTTAATTTCCGCTTGCCAACACACCCATCATGCTTTATTATCTTTCGGCGTTGCTCCAGTCCCATTGGGGACCGTTCCGTCTTCTTCAATCCCATGCGCTCCTCCTCGCGGGCGGCACGTTCGTCGCGGCGCTCCTGACGTGGATTCTGTTGCCGCGGCTCTGGGACCGCCTGCCGCGTGACCGCGGCAAGGTTGTCGCGGGGGACAAGATGGGCGAACAGGCGAAGGGCAAGCCGACTGGCGCGGGCTACTACGTCACGCTCGTCTGCCTGCCGGTGATCCTCCTTTTCGCGCCGCTCAAGGGCTGGGACCTCGCGGCCGTCTTCACGCTCTATTTCGCGATGCTCTTCGGGTATCTTGACGACAAGGCGGTCGTGCCCTGGGGCGAGCTGAAGAAGGGGCTTCTCGACGCCGTCGTCTCGCTCGCGATCGCCGCGTTCATCTTCCTTGGCCACGCCCAGCACATCGATCCGAGCCAGGATCTTGTCATTTCCCATACGGCCGAACTCCTGGCGGTGAATCCCGACGCGCCGCTCGCGATGGTGACGTGGCTGCCGTTCGCAAAGACGATCTTCCTCGCGCCGTGGTACCTCTACGTGCCGGTCGCGGGATTCGTCCTTTGGTTCACGATGAATGCGACGAACTGCTCGGATGGTGTGGACGGACTCGCGGGGGCGCTGACGCTCATCACGCTCGTCATTCTCTCGGTCTTCCTCTACGTCGTCGTCGGCTACCGTCCCGCGGCGCACTACTTCCTCGTGCCGGCCGTGCCGGACGCCGCGCGCTGGGCGATCGTCGTGATGACGGTGGCTGGCGGTTTCGGCGGCTACCTCTGGTACAACGCCGAGCCGTCGAAGATCCTGATGGGCGATGCGGGCAGCCGCTTCCTCGGCATTCTTGTCGCGACGGCTTCGCTGATGACAGGCAACGTCCTCTTCGTGCTGGCGCTCGCGCCGGTCGTTCTGGTCAACGGCGGCGGCGGACTCGGCAAGCTCGTTCTCCTGCGCATTGCGAAGAAACTCGGCTGTGACATTGGCGACGACAACATCATCCGCAAAATCCGCTTCCCGCTTCACGACCACTGCAAGAAGAACCTCGGCTGGAAGAACTCGCAGGTTCTGATGCGCTTCGTCCTTCTGCAGCTCGTTGTCATGCCCCTTCTCCTGCTCATTCTGCTGAAGGTCCGTTAAGATGAAAATGATTGTCTGCGCATGTGTCCTGACGTCAGCCGCCATTGGCTTCGCCTATCCACAACCCTATGCGGCCGACGCTTCGACGCCCGAACTGCGAGCGGCGCTCCAGGAGCGCCTTTGGGCGCATGACGGGGCGGACGACGTGCGGCTCTGGCCGGTGGACCGTCTGCCGGCGGGGGCGGACGTGAAGCCGTTCGTCTTTACCGAGAAGGAACTGGACCAGAGCAACCTTGTCATCGGCGAGATCGTCAACCCGCAGTTCACGTTTTTCCGGGCGAAGGGCGAGGGACGTCGTCCCGCAGTCGTCGTCTTCCCGGGCGGCGGTTACCATGTGCTGGGTTGGAACAAGGAAGGTACGGAAATCGCCGCGTGGCTCAACGGACTCGGCTTCTCGGCGGCCGTGCTCCTCTACCGCACGGACGACCGCGACGGGGCGCTCTGCGACGCGCAGCGTACGATGGGGCTTCTTCGCCGTGACGCGGCAAAGTACGGCATTGATCCGCGCCGGCTGGGCGTGATCGGTTTCTCGGCCGGCGCGAATCTCGCGGTGCGGCTGGCGACGAACTGGCGGACGCGCGGCTACGCACGCGTCGACGACGCCGACGACCAGTCGTGCCGTCCCGACTTCATGCTGCCGATCTACCCGTGGGACCTGCGGCCTCGGCTCGATCCGACGACCCCGTGGAAGCGCTGGCAGAAGACGGTTGAGCTCGACGTGGCTTATCCCGTCGACGCGGAGACGCCACCGTCGTTCACGATTCAGGCGCAGGACGATTTCTGTGAGATCGAAACGGCGGTCGGGCTTGACTATGCGCTTCGGAAGGCCGGTGTGAAGAGCGAGATCCGCATCTACCCTTCGGGCGGACATGGCTACGGCCGTCGTCGGCTCGGCACGCCCTGCGATGTCTGGAGCGACGAGGCGGCTGGTTGGCTCGCGCAGTTCGCCGTACCGCGGCGGCGTGTCGCGTTTCTCGGCGATTCAATCACCGACCGCCATCATATCGGCTGCACGAAGAACTACTGGGGTTATCTTGAGGATTCGCTCGGCATCGAACCGCTCGTCTATGGCATCAACGGCCACCAGATGAGCGGCGTTTTCGGTCAGGCGCAGAAGCTTCTGACCGACACGCAGGGCGATGTCGACACGATTGTCGTCTTTGCCGGCACAAACGACTTCAACGGCAATGTGCCCCTCGGCGAGTGGTATGCGTATTCGACCGAAACCGTGAACCGCGACGGACGTCCGACGACGCTCAAGAAGCGCACCTTTGTCGAGGACGACACGTTCCGTGGCCGCATCAACCGCGTGATGGCCTATCTGCGGACGAACTTCCCGCGCCCGAAGATCGTTCTCGCGACGCCGATCCACCGCGGCTTTGCGACTTTCGGTCCGACGAACGTGCAGCCCGATGAGTCGTATGCGAATGGCCTCGGACTTTTCATTGACGATTACGTGGATGCCGTGAAGGAGGCGGGCAACGTCTGGGCTGTGACGGTTGTTGACTTGAATGCACTTTCGGGACTCTATCCGAAGGCCGATTCCCACGTGCCCTATTTCAGTAACGGCGAAAAGGATCGGCTCCACCCGTCCGCTGAGGGACATCGTCGCTTGGCCGAGGCCCTCGCGCCCTGTCTCTGATCGATTGGATTTTGATATAATACAGACTTCGAAGATTTACAAGGAGATTCTGACATGATTTTGCTGCTGGGTTCCGATGCCTATTCCCCGTTCCGTATGGACGCCTTGAAGGAGGCGATGGCCAAGGCCGATCCGACGCTCGGGCCGGTCACGATTGACGCGAAGTGGGTTTACGCGTTGCAGACGACGGGTGAGACGGTTAACGCGGACGAGATTGCGAAGGCGGCTTCGCTCCTCAACGCCGTTGGAGAACTCGATGGCGCGGACTTCTTCGTGACGCCGCGCAAGGGCACGATCTCGCCGTGGTCGACGAAGGCGACGGACATCTTCCGCAATTGCGGACTCAAGACGATTGCGCGGGTGGAGAGGGGTGTGAGATATTTTGTTCGACGCGACAAGAGTGTCGCGTCCCCGGATGTCGCGTCTCCTTTGTCGCCGGCCGCTCTTGGGGCGCTGTACGACCGGATGACCGAGGGCGTGTATGCCGACATTTCGGATCTCTTCGATGTCGACGAGCCGCGACCGGGCCGCGTCTATGACGTGATGGCGAAGGGCATTGACGCGATCCGCGAGGCGAACGACGAGATGGGCCTGGCGATTTCCGAGCCCGAGATGAAGTATCTCGCGGAGAGCTTCGCGAAGGCGGGGCGCAACCCGACGGATACGGAACTGACCATGTTCGGTCAGGTCAACTCCGAGCACTGCCGTCACAAGATCTTCGGCGCCCAGTTCATCATCGACGGCAAGAAGCAGAAGCACTCGCTCTTCGAGATGATCAAGAACACGCACCAGAAGCGTCCCCAGGACACGCTCTCGGCGTACAAGGACAACTCCTCGGTCGTCACCGGCTTCAAGACCGACATCTTCGCGATCGATCCGAAGACGAAGGGCTACAGCTTCAAGAAGGACCAGCTCGACCAGCTCATGAAGGTCGAGACCCACAACCACCCGACGGCCATCTCCCCGTATCCGGGCGCGGCGACGGGCGTCGGCGGCGAGATTCGCGACGAGGCGGCGACGGGCACGGGCTCGCGCACGGTTGCGGGCATCTGCGGTTTCATGGTCTCGAACCTGCGCCTCCCGGGCTGTCCGCAGCCGTGGGAGCGTGACTTCGCCGACTTCCCGACGCGCCTTGCGACGCCGCTCCAGATCATGACCGAGGGCCCGATCGGCGGCGCGGCGTTCGGCAACGAGTTCGGGCGTCCCCAGCTCTGCGGCTTCTTCCGCACGTACGAAGGCGAGATCGCAGGCGAGCTCCGCGGCTACCACAAGCCGATCATGCTCGCGGGCGGCATGGGTGTCATCCGCCGCAGCCAGGTCCAGAAGAAGGACGTCAAGGTCGGCGCTTTGATCGTCCAGATCGGCGGCCCCGCGATGCGCATCGGCCTCGGCGGCGGCGCGGCCTCGTCGATGATGACGGGCACGAACTCCGAGGCGCTCGACTTCAACTCCGTCCAGCGCGGCAACGCCGAGATGCAGCGCCGCTGCCAGGGCGTCGTCGACGCGTGCTCCTACCTCGGCGCGGCAAATCCGATCCTCTCGATCCACGACATCGGCGCGGGCGGCCTCTCGAACGGCTGTCCTGAACTCGTCGAGGCGACGGGCGGCAAGTTCGAGCTGCGCAAGGTGCATAACGAGGAGCGCTCGATGAATCCGATGGAAATCTGGTGCTGCGAGGCGCAGGAGCGTTATGTCCTCGCCTTGAAACCCCAGGCGAAGGATTTCTTCGAGGAACTCTGCAAGCGCGAGCGCTGCCCCGTGGCGTTCATCGGCGTCGCGACGGGCGACGGCCAGCTCGTCCTCGAGGACGAACACTTCGGCGACAAGCCGATCGACATGGACATCAAGGTTCTCCTCGGCAAGCCCCCGCGCATGGTGCGTGACGTCAAGCGCACGAAGACGAAGACGACGCCGACGAACTTCGAGGGCGTGAAGCCGATCGATGCGCTCACGCGCGTCCTTCACCTCCCGGCTGTCGCGGACAAGACCTTCCTCATCACGATCACCGACCGTACGGTCACGGGACGCGTGGCGCGCGACCAGATGGTCGGCAAGTACCAGCTGCCGGCCGCGGACTGCGCGGTGACGACGATGGGCTATAAGACGTACGAGGGCCAGGCGATGGCGACGGGCGAACGCACGCCGATCGCGCTTCTCGACGGTCCCGCCTCGGGCCGTATGGCGATCACCGAGGCGATCATGAACCTCGCGGCGGCGGATGTCGGCGACATCGGACAGATTCGCCTCTCAGCGAACTGGATGGCCCCGTGCGGTGATCCCGGCGAGGATGCGATTCTCTACGATACCGTTCAGGAAGTCGGCCTCAAGTTCTGTCCGAAGCTCGGCGTCTCCATTCCGGTCGGCAAGGACTCCTGCTCGATGCACGCCGTCTGGCAGGATTCGAAGGGCAAGACGAAGAAGCAGGTCGCGCCGCTCTCGCTCGTCGTCTCGAGCTTCGCGCCGGTGAAGGACGTGCGGTTGACGCTGACGCCCGACCTGAAGCCGGGCGCGGGGACGAAGCTCGTGTATGTGGATGTCGGTTCTGCTCGCAGCGACAAGAGTGTCGCTGCCCCGTTGGGGGCGACGGCCTTGGCGCAGGTGTACAACCAGCTTGGCGACACACATGCCGATGCGGATGCGATGACGCTGAAGCGCTTCTTCAACGCCATGCAGGTTGTCGTGCGCGAGAAGCTTGCGCTCGCCTATCATGACCGCTCCGACGGCGGTCTCGCGGTGACGCTTTCCGAAATGGCGATCACGGGCGGACGTGGCCTCAATGTGACGCTGCCGGATGGCGATGCGCTCCAGCAACTCTTCAACGAGCAGCCTGGCGCGGTGCTGCAGGTCGCGGACGCGAACCTCGACAAGGTGCTCGCGCTCTTCAAGAAGGCGAAGGTCGACGCCGTTGTCATCGGCGAACCGACGGACGACCGCAAGGTTGAGATTGCGGTCGGCGCGCGTACGGCGATCAAGACGGATCTCACCTACATCCGCCGCTGCTGGTCGGAGACGACCTACCGCATGCAGGCGCTCCGCGACAATCCGGTTTGTGCGAAGGAAGAGTACGACAACGGCCTCGACGAGCAGGATCCGGGTCTGAGCTTCAAGCTGACGTATGATCCGGAGAAGGGGCCTGAGACCGCTAAGACGGCTAAGACCTCTAGGACGGCTAAGACTGCTAAGACGATGGCAGGCAAGCCGCGGATGTGCATTCTCCGCGAGCAGGGCGTCAACGGACACATCGAGATGGCGGCGGCGTTTGCGCTTGCGGGCTTCGAGTGCGTCGACGTTCATATGTCGGATCTCATCGAGAAGCGTGTCGCCCTCAAGGACTTCCAGGGCCTTGTCGCGTGCGGCGGTTTCTCGTACGGCGACGTCCTCGGCGCGGGTTCGGGCTGGGCGCGATCCATTCTCTTCAACGACCGCCTCTGCAAGATGTTCAAGACCTTCTTCCACCGCAAGGACACGTTCGCGCTCGGTGTCTGCAACGGCTGCCAGATGCTCTCGCAGCTCAAGGACCTCATTCCGGGCGCGGAGAAGTGGCCGAAGTTCGTGAAGAACGTCTCGGAGCAGTTCGAGGCGCGCTATGCGACGATCGAGATTGAGGATTCGCCGTCGATCTTCTTCAAGGGCATGGCGGGCTCGCGCCTCCCGATCGCCGTCGCGCACGGCGAAGGCCGCGTCTGGACGGACGGCTTCGTGCCGGGTCCGTCGGCCGCGCACTTCGTCGACAACTACGGCAACGCGACGACGCGCTATCCGTACAATCCGAACGGCTCGATCGGCGGCCAGACCGCGTTCACGACGGCCGACGGACGCGCGACGATCCTCATGCCGCATCCCGAGCGCGGTTTCCGTGCCTGCCAGCTCTCCTACAACGACGGTACGTTCAAGGAGAAGGGTCCGTGGATGCGCATGTTCGAGAACGCCTACGCGTTCGCGATGAGCCATCGCTGAGGGAATTGGACACGATGAAGGCAACACTCTCGGTCCTGCTGCTGACACTTGGCCTAGCGTCGCCGCTTTTCGGCGTCGACTGGGTCAATGTCGACGAGGACCATTATATCGCCGGACGGAAGTGTAGCTCCGGCTACCTGCGCGGCAAGGTCGTCCTGGTCTGCCGCGACGCGGCGCTGTCGCAGCGCATGGAAGAGGTGTGGACGAGCTTCAAGACGAAACCGTTCGTTCTGGTCGGTTCGTTTGCCATGAAGGACAAGAACCTCTCCTTTCCGGTCTATTCGGGCGCGGCGCTGGCCGAGAACTCGCCAGAGAGGCCGTTCTTTGTCGTCGATGAGATCGGCCGCGTTCGCTACATGGGCGCAGACGAGCGGCGCGCGACGGAAATCGTCGTGACACTGTTGACGGACATGGAGGCGCCGAAGTCCGAGGCGCAGGCCCGTCAGTTCCTCGACTACGAACTCGAGAACCTGCCGGGGCAGGCGTACAACCGCTATCAGGACTTCAAGAAGCGCTTCCCGGCGGCGGCGAAGGCGTATGCCGAGAAGTACGACGAGCTCGTCAAGATTCCGGACGTCAAGAAGCTTGCCGAACTTGTCAGGTTCGCAAAGGCAGCAAAGGACGCACGGGCGTTTAATCCGAAGAAGGCGCGCCTGCAGAAGTCGCGGCTGGTGTCGAAGATCAAAGACGCAATCTCGAAGTACGCGCCGCTCAAGGAGTCCGAGAATCCGCTCGTGATGCAGGAGGCAAAGAACGCGCTTGCCGATCTCGCGTGGGCCAAGGCGGCTTTGGAATGAGGATGGTGGCGTGGAAATCTCGCTGACGGAGTTTTTGGTGGAATTGGCGAAGCCGGGGGTGCGGTGTGCGTTGCAGGTGCGGCATGCGGAGCGTCCCCGGATCGATCCGAACGATCCCTCGTTTGGTGATGCGCTCGCCTTGACGGAGGAAGGCCAGCGCACGGCGCGGCTTCTCGGCGAGGCGCTCGCGGCGTTTAAGGATGAGGTCACGTTCTGGGCCTCGCCGCTTCGGCGCACGACGATGACAGCCGAGCTGATGGCGGCGGGCATGGGCGTCGAAAGCGCGGCGATTCCGACGGACGGACGGATCGGAAACGAAACCTTTTACTTCGCCGATCCTGCGGAAGTCCTCGATGTCTTCAAGCCCGAGAACTTTTTCAATGCCTGCTTCGAATACTATCGTGTTGGCGAGATGCGCGGGTTTCACAATCTTTACGAAGCGTCGGATAAGCTCGAAGACTGGCTTTTGGAGCGCCTTGAAAAGAAACTCCTTGTCGCAACGACGCACGACTGCTACATTGCGGCGTATCTTGCGGCCAAGAATGGTATGGAATTTACGCGTGATAACTGGCCGCGCTTCCTCGATGGCGGCGCGACCTTCGTTTACCCGGACGGCTCGAAAAAGCATGTGCTCGTGCGAACGGGCTTTTCGCAGGGTATTTGCGGCGTCGGTGGCAAGGTGATGTAAAACAAAGAAAGGTCAATAGATGGACGGAAAAATTTCCTTTCGCGAGAAAATCTGCTATGCGCTGGGCGATGCGAGTGCGAATATCGCGTGGCGCGGCATTTGCACGTTTCTGCTGATCTTCTATACCGATGTCGTCGGTCTCGCGCCGGCCGTGGTGGGACTCCTGATGCTGATCGTCCGCTCGTCGGACGGCGTGACGGACGTTCTCATGGGCATCGTGGGCGACCGCACGAAGTCGAAGTACGGCAAGTTCCGTCCCTGGATCCTCTGGACGGCGATTCCGCTTGCCGTCATTCTTTCGCTGACGTTTACGTGTCCGTCGGGGCTCGGCATGACGGGGAAGATCGTCTACGCCTACGTCACATACATCCTCTTCACGCTCGTCTACACGGCGAATAACATCCCCTACGGCGCACTGATGGCAGTGATGACGGGGGATGACCGCGAGCGCGCGTCGATTGGGTCGTTTCGCATGGCCGGTGCGTTTGCGGGCGGCATGCTCGTGCAGGGCATCCTCCTCTACCTGAAGGACCATTTCAACTCCTACTCGATTCCGATCTACATTTTATCCGCCGTTCTTGCGCTCTGCCTCCTCGTCACGTTCTACGGCACGAAGGAGCGCGTCGAACCGCCCGCGAATCAGGATACGAACCTTTGGGCGGACTTCCGTCAGCTGGTGACGAATGTCCCGTGGGTCGTCCTTCTGATCGTCGGTCTCCTCTTCAATGTCTACAACGCCGTCCGTCAGGGCATTACGGTCATCTACTTCTCCCATTACCTCGACCGCACCGCGCTCTGCGGCGCATTCCTGACGGTGATCATGGTCGCCTCGATCTTCGGCGCGCTCGCGACGGGTCCGCTCGCCCGCCGCTTCGGCAAGCGTAACCTCTTCATTGCGACGCTTCTCGGCGCGGGTGCCGTCAACGCGGGCTTTGCGTTCTGCGCGCCGACGGACATTGTCGCGATCTTCGCGATCGGCATCGTCGGCGAAGCGCTCGCCGCCGTCTTCCCGACGCTCTTCTTCACGATGTTGGGCGACGCCGCGGACTACTCGGAATTCGTCCACGGCCGCCGCGCGACGGGGCTCATCTACTCGGCGGGTTCTTTCGCGTCGAAGTTCGGCGGCGGCGTTGCAGGCGCCATCATCGGTCTGGTCCTCTCTCGCTACGGCTACATTGGAACGGACGCCGCCACGATCCCCGGTGCGATCCCCGGCATCAGGCTTCTGATGGGTGTCATCCCGAGCGCGATCGTCGCCGTCACTGCCTTCCTGATGTTCCTCTATCCGCTTTCCGACAAGCGCCTCAGCGAAATCACCGGCGAGCTGTCGAAGCGCCGCTCCTAATCTCTACACCCTACTCCCTAATCCCTATTCCCTAACATCATGAAATTCGGTTTTTTCGACGACGCCAACCGCGAGTACGTGATCACCAACCCGAAGACCCCCTGGCCGTGGATCAACTACCTCGGCAACGAGGACTTCTTCTCGCTCGTCTCCAACACGGCGGGTGGCTATTCCTTCTTCAAGGATGCGAAGTTCCGCCGCATCACGCGCTACCGCTACAACAACGTGCCGATGGATGCGGGCGGCAAGTACTTCTATCTCAAGGACGGCGACACGGTCTGGAATCCCGGCTGGAAGCCCTGCAAGACCGCGCTCGACCGCTATGAGTGCCGTCACGGCATGGGCTATACGAAGATCACCGGCGAGAAGAACGGGCTCGCCGCCGAACTCCTCATGTTCGTGCCGCTCAAGACCCATGCCGAGGTCCAGAAGCTGACACTCACCAACACGACGAAGAAGACGAAGAAGGTGATGCTCTTCTCCTTCCTCGAATGGTGTCTTTGGAATGCGTCGACCGACATGGAGAACTTCCAGCGCAACTTCTCCACCGGCGAAGTCGAGGTGATGGATGGCGGCGCGACGATCTATCACAAGACCGAGTACAAGGAACGCCGCGATCATTACGCGTTCTACGGCGTCAACGCCGAGGTCGCCGGTTTCGATACCGATCGCGAGACGTTCATGGGTCTCTATAACGGCTTCCATGAGCCCGAGGTCGTCCTGGCCGGCAAGAACCGCAACTCCATCGCCCACGGCTGGAGTCCGGTCGCCTCGCAGTCGATCGCCGTGACGCTCAAGCCCGGCGAGGCGAAGACCTTCGTCTTTACCCTCGGTTACATCGAACTCCCGCAGGCGGAGAAGTGGCAGAAGAAGGGCGTCATCAACAAGAAGCCCGCCAAGGCCATCCTCAAGCGGTTCGATACCGCCGCCAAGGTTGATCGCGCCTTTGCCGAACTCAAGGCCTATTGGGACGGACTCCTTTCGATCTACTCGGTCAAGTCCGGCAACGACAAGCTCGATCGCATGGTCAACATCTGGAACCAGTACCAGTGCATGATCACGTTCAACATGTCGCGCTCCGCCTCGTTCTTCGAATCGGGCATCGGTCGCGGCATGGGCTTCCGCGATTCCAACCAGGACCTCGTCGGCTTCGTCCATCAGATCCCCGAACGCGCCCGCGAGCGCATTCTCGACATCGCGGCGACGCAGTTCCCGGATGGCGGCTGCTACCATCAGTACCAGCCGCTCACCAAGCGCGGCAACAACGACATCGGCGGCGGCTTCAACGACGATCCGATGTGGCTCATCTTCGGCACCGTCGCCTACCTCAAGGAGACGGGGGACTTCTCGATCCTCAACGAGATGGTGCCGTTCGATAATGAGCCCGGAAGCGAAGTGCCGCTGATGGAGCATCTGCGCGTCAGCTTCAATCACGTCCTGGAAAACCTCGGCCCGCACAAGCTGCCGCTCATCGGGCGCGCCGACTGGAACGATTGCCTCAACCTCAACTGCTTCTCGTGGGATCCGAACGAATCGTTCCAGACGACCGAGAACAAAACGGAGGGCTCGAAGGCCGAGTCGCTGATGATCGCCGGACTTTTCGTCTCGTGCGGATCGGATTACGCTGATCTCTGTGCGGCGCTTGGTGAGGATCAGGAGAGCAAGCGCGCCTACAAGGCCGTGCAGGCGATGTGCAAGGCCGTCGAAAAGCACGGTTGGGACGGCGAGTGGTATCTGCGCGCCTACGATTTCTTCGGCAAGAAGGTTGGCTCCAAGGAGAACGAGGAGGGCAAGATCTTCATCGAATCCCAGGGGTGGTGCGCGATGGCGCAGATCGGTAAGCTGAAGGGGCTGCCCGAGAAGGCGCTCGACGCGACCAAGAAGTATCTCGAGTGCAAGCACGGCATCGTCCTCAACCAGCCGGCGTTCACGAAGTATGTCGTCGAGTACGGCGAGATCTCGAGCTATCCGAAGGGCTACAAGGAGAATGCGGGTATCTTCTGCCACAACAATCCGTGGATCATCATCGCCGAGGCGATCGCCGGTCGCGGCAACGACGCCTTTGCCCACTGGGCGAAGATCGCGCCGAGCTACACCGAGGAACATTCCGAGCTTCACAAGGTCGATCCCTACGTCTACTCGCAGATGATCGCGGGGCGCGATGCCGCGAAGCCGGGCGAGGCGAAGAACTCGTGGCTGACGGGCACGGCGGCGTGGAACTGGTACGCGATTTCGCAGTTCATCCTCGGCGTCCGTCCCGACTACGAAGGCCTCATCATCGATCCGTGCCTCCCGAAGACGATGAAGGGCTTCACGGTGACGCGCAAGATCCGCGGCGCGGAGTACGTGATCACGGTGAAGAACCCCAAGGGCGTCGAAGCCGGCTGCAACAAGACGGTGATCCTCGACGGCAAGGAATACTGGTCCGACTGGGGCAAGGCCTTCCGCGGCGTGGTGATTCCGTACGCGAAGGACGGCCGCCACACGGTCGTTGTGACGCTCGGGTGACGCAGGGAAGAACGGCATGTTTGAAGGTAATGTTTTCGGTCGGCTGGATCAGAAACTGCAGCAGGCGGTCAGGGACGCCGGCTATGAGAAGCCGACGCCCATTCAGGCTGAGGCGATCCCGTACCTCCTGGATGGCCGCGACCTGATCGGCATTGCGCAGACAGGGACGGGCAAGACGGCCGCGTTCATGCTGCCGATTCTCAATCAGCTCATCAAGATCCGGCGTCCGCGCCACATCGGGCATCCGCGCGCGCTTGTTCTTTCGCCAACGCGCGAACTTGCCGCGCAGACGGCTGAGAACGTGAAGAAGTACTCGAAGCAGGCGAACCTGCCGTTCGCGTGTGTCTTCGGCGGCGTCTCGCAGTTCGGACAGGTGAAGGACATCAAGAAGGGCGCGGAGACACTGATCGCGTGCCCGGGACGTCTCATTGACCTGATGACGCAGGGCATCATCTACCTCGACCAGGTCGAATGCTTCGTCCTCGACGAGGCCGACCGCATGCTCGACATGGGCTTTCTCCCCGACATCAAGCGGATCATCTCGAAGCTCCCGAAGGCGCGGCAGTCGCTCTTCTTCTCGGCGACGATGTCCCCGGCAATCGCGAAGCTCGCGGGCGAACTGGTGACGGATCCCGTCAAGATCGAGATCTCGCCCGAGACGCCGACCGTCGAGAAGATCAACCAGAAGGCGATGCTCGTCGACAAGCCGTGCAAGGACTCGCTCCTCATCCATCTTCTGAAGACCCATCCCGAATGGACGAAGGTCATTGTCTTCACGAAGATGCGTCACGGCGCGGACCGTGTCGTCAAGAAGCTTCACCGCGAGAACATCGCGGCGCTCGCGATCCACTCCGACAAGACGCAGAACCAGCGCACGCGGGCCTTGGACGGCTTCCGCAAGGGCGAGGTGCGCGTCCTTGTCGCGACGGACATCGCCTCGCGCGGCATTGACGTTCCCGACGTCTCCTGTGTCGTCAATCTCGAACTCCCGCTCGAGACCGAGAGCTACGTCCACCGCATCGGTCGCACGGCGCGGGCCGGCGAATCGGGCGCGGCGATTTCGTTCGTGACGAGCGAGGAGCGCACACAGCTGAAGGCGTTCGAGCGGCTTATTAAGAAGACGATTCCGATTGATCGCGATCAGCCGTATCATTCGACGACGGTCGAGACGAAGACCGGTAAGCAGAACGAGGGACTCCCCCAAGCGCCGTGGGTGCATCCTGCGAACCGGAACAAGTCCAACAAGAAGCGTCATGGCCACACCTCGTTCCAGGGACGCCGCCAGCCCGATTTCGGACAGAAGCGCCACCATGACTGAACGTGCGTCGATCCTCGTGGTCGAGGATGACGCGACGATTCGCACGCTCCTCGAGATGGCGCTCCTCGGCGCGGGCTACACGCGGGTGGCGACGGTGGCCCGCGGCGACGATGCGCTTGTCGCCGTCACGCGCGACAAGCCCGATCTCATTCTTCTCGACGTCATGCTCCCGGGGCTCGACGGCCTCGCGCTCGCGCGGCGGATCCGTGCGACGCCGGCCCTGGCCGCGACGCGCATTCTCATGCTGACCGCGCGCACGGAACCCGAGGACATTGTCGCGGGACTCGAGGCCGGCGCGGACGACTACGTGACGAAGCCGTTCGACCGGCTTGTTCTCCTCGCGCGCATCAAGGCCGTGCTGCGGCGCGGACTCCCGGTAACGGAGGGTGTCGATTTTGACGGTCTCATTATCGACGAGGCGGGCCGCAAGGCGACGCTGAAGGGCGCGGCGCTCGACCTGACGCCGGGCGAGTTCGATCTGCTCGTGCGTCTTGTGGCGCATCGCGGACGCATTCTCGCCCGTGCGGCGGACGAGCGAACGGTCGATGTGCAGGTCGCGAAGCTCCGTCAGAAACTGGGGATATGGGCGAGCCACATCGAGACCGTGCGCGGAGTCGGCTATCGCGTCAACTGAATATTATGGTATAATGGTGTCCTATGAAGCATCTCTTTCTCCTCAGTGTTTTCGGGTGGGCGTGTGTCGCGTGTGCGGCGGACGTCAAGCATGACGTTGCCGCGGTGCGTGCGGCGCTCATCAAGGCCGTCGGCGATTCGGCGATTGCGGAAATCCGCAAGAAGGAAGGCGGCGAGAAGTTTCTCAAGGCGTTCCTCGCGGACCGGGACTGGATGGAGCAGTTCCTTGGCTCGGGACGTCCGGGCACATACGTTCTCGATCCGCGTCAGGCCGGCACGTGGGAAGGGGCGCTCAAGGCTCTCGATCTCCTCGTCTGGAACGACAAGGGCGACTGGATCTCAAACTCGAAGATCGGCAAACACGTCGTGACGGCCTTTGCGCTCAATCACGGCACGCACTGGTCGGCCGAGAAGATCGTGCAGTTCGTCGACTGCTACCGCGAATGGGATTTGAATGGCACGCTCGATGACAGCTGCTACAAGCTCGACACCTGGGGCTGGCGCGAGGTCGTCGCGATGGGCCAGAACAAGGAATTGCCCGTTGAGGCGCTCCGCTGGATTCACGACTTCGCAAACGTGCCGCCGCCGCGTCACTACGGCATCTGTTGGTCGTGCAGCTATCGGCTTTTTAACTGCTTCGGCGCGTCCGTCCACGGCTCGGACTATTATCGTCCGTGGCAGCACCGTTGGAACACACAGGAACTGCGCTACCGTGTCGGCGGCGTGTGCGGAGCCCTCTCGAAGTATGGTTCGCACTGTGCGGCCTCGCACGGCATTCGCTCCTACACCGCCGGCCAGCCCGGACACTGCGCGTTCATGCTCTGGGACTTTTCCGTCGACCGTTGGGGCATCGCGTATGCGGTGACGAGCCATACGGGCTGTCACTTCTCGTTGGGTGGTTCGGGCTTCCCGTCCAGCGAGGAGCAGGACCGCTATTACCGCAATCCGAAGCGCCTGGACGCGGAATACCTGCGACTGAAGGGCGACTATACGGGCGCGATGGCGGCGGTGCCCGGCAACTGGAACGCAGCCTACGACTGGCTCGAGAAGATTCAGGCTCGTCCGACGCCGGACGAATGGGAGAAGTTCGCCGCGACGCTCCGGGCGACGTTCAAGACCGCGCCGTGCCAGGGCTGGCAGCTTTACTTGAAGTATCTCGAATCCTTCAACGTGAATCGCTCGGCTAAGGTCGAGGCGGCGAAGAAGGGCCTGATGGCGTTCCCCGAATCCGATCATCCGACGTTCGAGCCGATGTATTATGACGAGCGCGTACTTGAGCCGCTCGCGAAGACGCTGGGGGGCGGCGACGACGTGATCTGGGAACTTTTGCCGACGATTCTCGACAGCCAGGCGGCGTCGAAGAACTACTATCCGGCGGCGATCAACTGGGCGGCCGGCAAGCTTATGAAGGGACCTGAGTCGACGAAGCGCTTCCTCAAGGTCGTCGGTGCCTCGGCGATCAAGGCGAAGCGCGATCTCGATTACGCGGGCATGATCTGCACGGCGGCGGCAGCGGGTGACCTGACGATGTTCAGGCAGGTCTATACGCTCATGGACAAGATCTCACCGAAACTCGCGCCGAAGACGACCGGCAAGGCGTGGCCGACCGAGGATTACGGCGGGCAGCTTCTCTCGCCCGACGGCATGATGCGCATCTCGAAGTCCAGCGGATGGGATACGCCGATTCGCTACCGCAATGTCCTTGCGGCCGAAGATTTCGAAGGCGGCAATGGCTTCCACACCGACAAGGAGGAGTCGCCGTTCGTCGAGGTCATTCTCGCGGGCGAGACGGAGGTGACGGGCCTTACGATCGTTAACTCTGGCACGAACGGCAACAACGGCCGTCAGGTTCCTCTGGAGGTCTCGCTCTCGGCGGATGCCGCGACGTGGACAAAGGTCTGGTCGACGAACGAGCTTAAGGACGAGTGGAAGGTGAAGCTGCCGTGTCCGATGATCGCAAAGTACGTGAAGGTTGGCCGCACGGCGGGAGCGAAGAACGAGGTCTTCCATCTGCACAAGGTTCTGGTCTACGGAAAGAAGCAGTATTGAAGTACAAGGTTGTCATCGCTTATGACGGGACGGCGTACTCCGGGTGGCAGTATCAGGATAATGCGCTTGGCATCCAGCAGGTCGTCGAGGAGGCACTCCTGTATCTCGAAGGAGCGCCGGTGCGGATTTTCGGCAGTTCGCGGACTGATGCGGGCGTGCATGCGAAGGGCTTTGTCGGACACTTCTGGCTGACGAAACCGATTCCGCCGAAGAACCTCGTGCGGGCGATGAACTCGCGCCTGCCCGAGTCGGTGCGTATCCTCAAGGCGGCCTACGCGAAGGAGGACTTTGACGCGCGACTTTCGGCGAAGGGCAAGGAGTATCGCTACCAGCTCTATCAGTCCGACATCCTGCCTCCGCATCTCGCGCCATACTGGACGTTCTGTCACCGACCCCTCGACCTCGCCGCGATGCAGAAGGCGGCCGCGCATTTCGTCGGGAAGCACGACTTCCTTTCGTTCGCGGCGAATCCCAACCGCGAGCTCGAGACGACGGTCCGCACGATCTTTTCGTTCGAGGTGAAGAAGGCGGGTCCGCGCTACACGTTCGTCGTGCGCGGCGACGGCTTCCTCTACAAGCAGGTCCGTTCGATGGTGGGCTTCCTGATCGCCGTCGGCAAGGGCAACGAGAAGCCTGAGGCTGTGCGGGAGCTCCTCGAGCAGCATCCCGCCCGCACCGCTCGCGTTGAGACGGCCCCCGGCCGCGGCCTCTTCCTCTGGAAGGTCTTCTACTGACAAACGAAGACTCCGCAAGAACCGGCGCAGATTGGATGGCGATCGGTGAAGGCGAATGCCGTGCCGATGGCCGTGCTGTGGGTGTGGGTCGGCGAGCGCATTCAGGAGATGAAGCTCGCCGGAATCCGGTGCTTTGCCGCAATGCGCGCCCGGCGGCTCGTCGCCTGGGTCTCGGCCACGGGTATGCGTCGGTGCGATAGATGAGAAATTCTATGTGACGGTTCTAGGGCTTCGCCGGGCGGTGATTGGCGGATCGATTGCACGGGATATTGATGTCGCGCTTGAAAACGTCGTGTATGCGGAGCTCGTTCGGCGCGGCTATGAGGTGACAATCGGACGTGTTCGCGAGAAGGAGGTTGATTTTGTCTGCGATAAGGACGACCGGCGACTCTTTGTTCAAGTTGCCTATCTTATGGCGACTGAAGAGGTTCGCGCTCGAGAGTATGGCGCATTGGATGCCGTGAAGGCGCGGGGCGAAAAGCTCCTGTTGACGATGGATCGCCTGGATTTGTCGACGGAAACAGTTTCGCATCGTTACTTGCCAGATTGGCTTGTTGCAGAGGATGTCGTATGAATTTATCGCGACGGCTCGGATGCGGATAGGTTACGGCTGGCGGATCAGCCGAGGTGCTTGCGTTGCCAGTCGGACATTGTCATTCCCGTCTTGAGGCGGAAGAATTTGCAGGCGGCGTTTTGCGAGGCGTAGCCGCAGAGATTTGCAATCGAATCTGGCAGAATTTGTCATGTTGCCGTGGATAAGCGGCCGTGAATTTGATATACTCTCTCTCGTTTGAAAACGCGATGACTCC